>NZ_JALCYX010000062.1:0-25182 GCF_022690695.1 Anaeromyxobacter sp. SG17 | reverse complement strand
CCTCGGGCGGTGGCGGCGGCCCGTGGCCGTGCCGGCGCGCCGCGCGCGGGAGGACGCGGGGCGGCGCCGCCGCGGCCCCGGCCGCGGGAGCAGCGCCGCCGAGACCGATGGAGGTCTTCAGGGCGCGCAGCTCGACCGGCGTGAGCGCCCGGAACTGGCCGGGCCGGAGCCCCTCGACGGTCACGCCGCCGAACTCGGGCCGGTAGAGCCGCTGGACGAAGAGGCCCACCGCCTCGCACAGCCGCTTCACGAGGTGGAAGCGCCCCTCCCCCACCACCACGCGGATCCAGACGTTCTTCTCGGCGTGCTCGTGGGGGACCGCCTCGAGGGCGCGGGCGGGCCCGTCCTCGAGGCGCACGCCGGCCACCATCCGCTCGAGCGCGCCCGGCGGCGGCTCGCCGCGCACCTTCACGAGGTAGGTCCGGCGGTGGCCGTAGCGCGGGTGCGCGAGCCGGTTCGCGAGCTCGCCGTCGTCGGTGAAGAGGACCGCCCCCTCCGCGTCGTAGTCGAGCCGCCCGACCGAGAACACGCGCTCCTTCACGCCGCGCAGGTACTCCAGCGCGGTGGGGCGGCCCTCGGGGTCGGACGCCGTCGTCACGCAGCCGGGCGGCTTGTAGAGCAGGTAGTAGCTCTTCGTGTCGCGGCGCGAGACGAGCTTCCCGTCGACGGTGACGAGATCGCGCTCCGGGTCGACCCTCGACCCGAGCTGGGTCACCCGCTGCGCGTTCACCTTCACGCGTCCGGCGAGGATGAGCTCCTCCGCCTTCCGGCGCGAGGCGACTCCCCCCTCCGCGAGGAACTTCTGCAGCCGTACTCCGTCCCCGCCCTGGGCGCCGGTCACCGCTCCGCCTCCGGACCTTCGTCCTCTTCCTTCTTCTGCTTCTCTTCCAGCGTGGCCTGCACCGCCTGGCTCTTCTCGTCGGCCGCCTCGATGGCGCGCTCGAGCTCCTCGAGGGCCGCGTCGCTCTCCGCGCGCTTCGCCTCGAGCTCGGCGCGGAGCTTCTCGTCCGAGAGGTCGGCCACGATGCCCGAGATGCCGCCGTCCTGCGGCTCGGGCTGCTTCTCGACGATCTCGCGGTGCTCCTCGGAGAGCTCGTGGAACTCGCGCAGCGTCGGCAGCGAGGCGAGGTCCTTGAGCGCGAAGAACTCGAGGAACTCCCGCGTCGTGCCGTACAGCATCGGGCGCCCGGGCTCCTCCTTCTTGCCGAGGATCTTGATGAGCTTGCGCTCGAGGAGCGCCTTCACCACCGCCCCGCAGTCGACGCCGCGGATCTCCTCGATCTCGGGGCGCGTGACCGGCTGGCGGTAGGCGATGATCGCGAGCGTCTCCAGCGCGGCGCGGGTGAGCCGCTGCGGCTTCACCTTGAGCCAGCGGCGCGCGAAGGCGGCGTTGTCCGGCGAGCTCCGCAGCTGCCAGCCCCCCGCGACCTCGTGCAGCACGATCCCGCAGACGCCCTCGCGATAGTGGCCGGAGAGCTTGTCGAGGGCCTTCTCGACCCGCTCGACGTCGATGCCGGTCGCCTGGCGCAGCTCCTCCGAGGAGAGCGGCCGCTCGGCGAGGAACAGCAGGGTCTCGAGGATGGTCCGCACGCGATCGGCGCTGAGCCGCTTCGCGGCCGCCGCGAGCTTCTCGAACGGCTCCTCCTTCTCCTCGTCTGAGCCGGGGGCGTCGATGGCGGCCGACTCGACCTCCTCGAGCTCGGGGTCGCCGGCCTTCGCCTCCTCCGCGGCCTGCATCGCCTGGAGCTCGGCCTCGGACAGCCCGCCCGCGCGCGCGCCGGCCCGAGCCGGCGTCTCGGCCGGGGACGCCGGCGGCGCGTCCGGCGTTCCACCGGCTCGCTCCGCCGCAGCCTCACCCGGCTGCGCCTCCGGCCGGGCTGCGAGCTCCGCCGTCTCCGGGGCCGGCGCGCTCGGCTCCCCCTCCGCGGCGGGCGCCGCGCTCGGGGTCGTCGGGTCGTCGTGATCCACGGTCATCGATAGTCCTCTCCGCCGGGCGCGGGAACGTCGTCGCCGAGGGTGTCCTTCGCCTCGACGAGGATCTCCGCGCCGGGGCCCGCCTCGTCGAGCGGGGGCTGGAAGATCCGGACGAGCTTCAGCTTCGCCATCTCGAGGATCGCGAGGAACGTCGCGATCACGTCGGCGCGCGTGTGCCGCCGCTCGACCGGGCCGGAGAGGAGCTCCTCGAACGTGGCGCGGCGCTGCAGGCGCAGCACGTCGGCGACGCGCGCGATGGCGTCGGTGATGGTGAGGCGGTCGGTGACCACCTCGTGCGTGTGCTCGGGGCGCGCGTGCTTGAGCGCGCGATCGAGCGCCTCGATGAGCTTGAAGACGGAGACGTCGGCGAGCCCCTCGGGCCCTTCGGGCGCCTCGGAGCGCTCGACCCGCACCTTCCGGGCGAACACCGTGCGCTCGAGGATGTCGCGCTCGCCGAGCTCCTCGCCGGCGGCCTTGTACTTCTGGTACTCGAGCAGCCGGCGCACGAGCTCCGCGCGCGGGTCCACCCCGACGTCCTCCGCGCCGGGCGCGTCCTCGGCGACCTCGGTCCTCGGCAGGAGCAGCTTCGACTTCATCAGCATGAGCTGCGCCGCCATGTGGAGGAACTCGCCGGCGATGTCGATGTCGAGCTCGCGCATCGCCTCGAGCGTGGCGAGGTAGCTCTCCGTGATCTGCGCGATGGGGATGTCGAAGAGATCGACCTCGTGCTCCTTCACGAGGTGCAGGATCAGGTCGAGGGGGCCCTCGAACGGCGGCTGTCCGGCGCGGAGCGGCGGGAGCGAGACCCGGAACGCGTCCGCCGCGGCGCGCGCGGAGGCCTCCTCCGTCGCCTGCTGGGCGCCGGCGGCCGCGTCGCTCTCCGGGTGGTGCCTGGCCATCGCGAAGGGACGCCCCCGTGCTCCTCAGGCGAGCTTCAGCTTCATCGCCGCGCGGACCTCGTCCATGGAGCGGGCCGCCACGGCGCGCGCCTTGGAGGTGCCGAGCTGGACGAGCGCGTCGACCTCCCCGGGCCGGGCGAGCAGCGCCTCGCGCCGCTCCCGCATCCGCTCCTGCTCGGGCAGGAGCTTCTCGAGGAGCTTCTTCTTGCAGTCGACGCAGCCGATCCCCGCGCTGCGGCAGTTCACGTCCACCCAGGAGATGGTCTCCGCGTCGCTCGTCACCTTGTGCAGGTAGAAGATCCCGCAGACGTCCGGGTTGCCCGGATCCTGGCGGCGCTTGCGCGCCGGATCCGTCACCATCCCCATGATCTTCTTCGTCGTCGACTCGGCGCTCTCGCCGAGGTCGATGGTGTTCCCGTAGCTCTTCGACATCTTCCGCCCGTCCGTGCCGAGGATCTTCGGCGCGGCGGTGAGGAGCGGCTGGGGCTCGGGGAACACCGGCCCGTAGTGGTGATTGAACCGGCGGGCGATCTCGCGCGAGAGCTCGAGGTGCGGGACCTGGTCCACGCCCACCGGCACCCGCGTCGCCTTGTACAGGATGATGTCGGCGGTCATGAGCACCGGGTAGCCCAGGAAGCCGTAGAGGGCGAGATCGCGATCGGTGATGTTCTCGCGCATCTCCTTGTACGACGGCGAGCGCTCGAGCCAGCCGAGCGGCGTGATCATGCCGAGCAGCAGGTAGAGCTCGGCGTGCTCCTTCACCTCGCTCTGCACGAAGATCGTCGCCTTCTCCGGGTCGACGCCGGCGGCGATGAAGTCGACGAACATCTCCCGCTCGGCGGGCTTGATGATCGCGGTGTCGTGGTAGTTCGTCGTGAGCGCGTGCCAGTCCGCGCTGAAGAAGAAGCAGGTGTTCTCCTCCTGCAGCCGCACCCAGTTCGCGAGCGCGCCGTGGAGGTGGCCGAGGTGGAGGCGGCCGGTGGGCCGCATGCCGCTGACGACGATGGGGCGCTGTTCGGACATCGGACCTAGGTGGCGATCGAGAGGGTCAGCTGCTGGAGGAGCCCGAAGACGAACACGACGGGCGGGTAGATGAGCCCGCGTCCGAAGACGATGAGGCCGAGGAGGATGAACGGCGAGAACCGCGCGAACTGCTCCCAGGCCGGCCGGAAGCGGTACGGCATGAGGTTCTCGGCGACGTGGCTGCCGTCGAGGGGCGGCACGGGCAGGAGGTTGAAGATGGCGAGCCCGGCGTTCACGATCATGAGCCGCTGCAGGAGCTCGAGCGCGCCGCCGCCGGGCCGGACCGTCTCCGGGGAGAACCGGAAGACGAGGCCGAGCGTGATGGCGGCCAGGGTCCCGAGGAGCAGGTTCGAGAGCGGCCCCGCCGCGCTCACGATGATGTCCCCGGTCGACTGCCGGACGCTCTTGCGGAACCGCGCCGGGTTCACCGGCACGGGCTTCGCCCAGCCGATGGGCGCGCCGAGGAGCGGCAGGAGCAGCGTCCCGATGGGATCGATGTGCGGCACCGGGTTCAGGGTGAGTCGGCCGAGGCGTGCCGCCGTGTCGTCCCCGAGCCGCCAGGCGGACCACGCATGGAAGAACTCGTGGAACGTCAGGGAGAGCAGGAGCACGATGAGGTTCAGCACCCGCTCGAGGATGAGGGCGTTGTCCAACCTAAAGCCTCGCAGGGAAAGGGGGTTCTTTAGCAGCACGAGGGGGGCCGGTCAACGCGGACGACGGCCGCTCGCCCCCTCGGAGCCGGGGCGCGCGCGGGCGGCGCGGCCGCCTCAGGCCCGCGGGTGGAAGCGGTCGTACAGCCGCTTCACGTGGCTGCGATCCACGTGCGTGTAGATCTGCGTCGTGGAGACGTCCGCGTGGCCGAGCATCGCCTGAACCGCGCGCAGGTCCGCCCCGCCCTCGAGGAGGTGGGTCGCGAACGAGTGCCGGAGCTTGTGGGGCGAGACGCGGCGCCGGATGCCCGCGGCGCGGGCGTAGCGCCCGAGCAGCTTGGCGAAGCCCTGTCGCGTCATCCGGCCTCCCCGCGGCGTGACGAAGAGGTCCTTGGAGCGGCGCCCGCGCAGGAGCCGCTCGCGGGAGACCGCGAGGTACGCCTTCACCGCGTCCGCCGCCGGCGCGCCGACGGGCACGATCCGCTCCTTGTTCCCCTTCCCCCGCGCGACGAGCACCCGGGTCTCGAGGTTCACGTCGTTCACGCCGAGCGACACGAGCTCGGAGACGCGCAGGCCGGTCGCGTAGAGGAGCTCGAGCATGGCCCGGTCGCGCAGGCCCGCCGCGCCGCGAGGATCGGGCGCCGCGAGGAGCCGCGCGATCTCCTCGTGCGAGAGGAGCTCCGGCAGGCGCCGGCCCGGCGCCGGGGAGTCGATCTCGTCCGCGGCGTCGAGCGGGGTCAGCCGCTCCGCGAAGAGCAGCCCGTGGAGCGAGCGGATCGCCGAGAGCGCCCGCGCCTGCGAGCGCGCCGAGAGCCCGCGGCGGACCAGCTCGCCGAGGTGGGCCTGGATCTCGGCCCGGCCGACCCGCTCCCAGGCGGTGACGCCGAGCGCGTCGAGGTGCTCGACGTAGCGTCGGAGGTCGCGCAGATACGCCTCCACGCTGTTCTCGGCGAGGCCCTTCTCGACGCGGACGTGCGCGATGAACAGGTCGAGCGCGGGCTCGAGCGGGGACATGGCGCGACGATAGCGCGGGGCGACCGCGGGTCCAGTTCGCGTCCCTCGACCTCGCGCTGCCGCCGGCGCGGCGGCGCCGCGGTGGGACGAGCGGCCGACGCACCCGCCTCAGGCGAGCAGGTCCGAGACGTCGCCCTTGCCGACGCGGAGCACCCGCGGCTCGGCGCCGGAGAGCTCGATGACCGAGGACGGCTCGTTCGGCTTGTAGCCGCCGTCGAGCACGAGCTCGAGGCCGTGCCCGAGCTTCTCCTTGATGTCGTGCGCGTCGATGAGCACCTCGCCGTCCGGGGTCGCGGCCGAGGTGGAGATGAGCGGGTGGCCGAGGCGCCGGACGATCTCGAGCGCGATGGGGCTGTCGGGGATCCGGATGCCGACGGTCTTCTGGCGGCGCAGGACGAGGTCGGGCACGAGCCGCGTCGCCGGGAGGATGAACGTGTACGGCCCGGGCACCTTGCGGCGCAGCACGCGGTAGGCGGCGTTGTCGACGATCGCGTAGCGCGCGATCTCGGCGAGGTCCTGGCAGATGAAGGACAGCTCGTGCGAGCGGGGCAGCTGCTTCAGCTGGTAGATCCGCTCGATGGCGCGCTTGTCGAAGAGATCGCAGCCCAGCCCGTAATAGGTGTCGGTCGGGAAGGCGAGCAGCCCGCCGGACGAGAGCACCGAGACCGCCCGCTCGACCACGCGGGGCTGGGGGTGCAGCGGATCGATCTCGACGATGGGGGCGACCGGCATGGGCGCCTCCTTTTCTAGCAGCTTTCCGCAGTCGGTGGGAGGTTCGGGACGCCCCACCTTTCCAGCGTCCCGTGCGTGGCCGCGCACTGTCAGCAAAAACGAGCACGCCCGCCCGGGATCCCCGGACGGGCGCCTCGCGGCGTCGCCGCCGCGCTCGACTCCTAGCCGACCTCAGCCGCGGGACTTCCCGCGCTCGATGAGCTCGCGGACCTTCTGCCCGCCCTTTCGGCCGATCTCCTCGTAGAACGAGTGACCGCGCTCGTCCCGGACGGCGATGCCGCCCTTCCGTCCCGCCTCCGACACCGTCATCCCGCGGCGACCCTCTTCCGGCTCGCCGCGACGCGCGCCCTTCTCTTCGTCCGCCATCGTACCCCCCTCAAGAGCACCTCATCGGTGCGTCAACGCTCGCCGCCCGTGTGACCGGCGCCGGCGTCCTCCTCCGCCCCAGCCTTCCCCTTCTCGATGAGCTCGCGGACCTTGTGGCCACCCTTCCGGCCGATCTCCTCGTAGAACGGCGTCCCCCGCTCGGCCTTGATCGTCTCGCCGCCCTTCTTCCCGATCTCCTCGTAGAAGCGGGGCCCGCGCTCGGCCTTGACGGTGTCGCCACCCTTCTTGCCGATCTCCTCGTAGAACTTGCGACCGCGCTCGGCCTTCACGGTCTCGCCGCCCTTCTTCCCGATCTCCTCGTAGAACTTGCGGCCGCGTGTCTCGCGGACGCGCACGCCGCCCTTGCGACCGGCCTCCGAGACCGTCATCGCTCCCTTGCTGCCGCCCTTCTTCTCCTCAGCCATTTGTCGCCCCCATCCAGTCAGGAACAATGTGGTCGCTGGCCACGCGCCGGCGCAGCGCCCGACCGAGCACGTGCTCGGCGATGGCCTCCGCCATGTCGAGGCCCGTGGCCTCGAGGATCCCCTGCCAGCTGGGGTTCCCGTTCACCTCGATGACGGTGGGCCCTTCGGGTCCCACCACGACGTCGACGCCCGCGTAGTCGAGCCCGATGGCCGACGCCGCAGCCTCGGCCACCGCGGCGAGCGCGGACCCGAGCGGCACCGCCTCGGCCCGTCCCCCGGTGGCCACGTTCGTTCGCCAGTCCCCGGGTGGCGCGTGCCGCTCGATCGCGGCGCGTGCGCGCCCCCCGACCACGAACACCCGGACGTCGCGTCCGGGATGAGGAACGTAGCTCTGGAGGTAGACCGCGCCCTCGCGCGCGAGCCGGTCGCGGAGCACCGCCCTCCCGGCGGCGTCCGCGCGAACCCGCTCGACCCCGTCCCCGAGCGAGCCTGCGATGGGCTTCACCACGGCCTCGCCGAGCGCCGCGAGCGCGCCCTCCGCGCCGCGCGCGGTCTGCGCGACCGCGGCGCGGGGCGTTCGCACCCCGGCGCGCGCGAGGAGCCACGACGTCCTGAACTTGTCCTGCGCGGCGAGGAGCGGGTCGATGCGGTTCACGACCACGGCGCCGCTGTCCTCGAGCGCGCGGTAGATCTCGAACTGCACGTCGGCGTCCCCGGCGCGGCCCATCCCCCGCGCGAGCACGAAGGCATCGAAGGCCTCGGCCTCACGCCCCTCCGCAGTCACCGTCACGCCGCCGTCCCTGTCCACGATCGCCGCGAGCTCCGCTGGATCGATCACCGCCGCCTCGCCGTGGCGAGCGCAGGCGCTGACGAGCCGCTTGCTGTGCCAATCGTCCTCGGGCCAGGCGGTCACGATCCCGATTCGGATGACATCGTTCATGCGACGCTTGCTTCCCTTCCCCTACCCCGACCGCCCGCGCAACACGGTGTCCACGCCCGGCCGGCCGGACAAGAGCGCGCCATCCCGCATCTTTTCGGTGGTGCCCGACTGAGCCCCGCCGCGCTCCCCAGGGAGGACGCGAGCGACGTCTCGCCGAGATCGCGCGCCCGGAGGGCGGCGCAGATGGGCTCCGCGTCGGCGCCTAGGGGAAAGGCCCGGAGCCCTGCTCGGGCCGGGCCAGCGCCGCGGTCAGGGCGGCGACCACGCGGGCGGCGCGCTCCCCCTCGAGCGGCCTACCGTCGGGCGTGCGGACGTAGAAGGCGTCGGACGCGCGGTGCCCCTCCGTCGCGATCCGGGCGAGATCGACGGAGAGCTCGAGGTCGAAGAACGTGCGGGCGAGCGTGTGCAGGAGGCCCACGCGATCGGCGGTGAACACGTCCACGACCGAGTGCGTCCGTGCGCTGTCGTTGTCGATGACGATCTTGGTGGGCACGCGTGGCAGCGGCTTCTCGGGGAGCGAGGAGGCGCGCAGGCGCCGCGCGAGCAGCGCGTCGAGCGACTCCTCTCCCGCGAGCACGCGCGCGAGATCGCCGCGCGCCCCGCGCCAGCGCGCCGGGTCGACCGCGCCCTCCTCCGGTCCGCGCAGCTCGAACACGTCGAGCGCGCGCCCGGCGAGCCACCCGAGGCCCGGGTCGTCCGCGGACGAGAACACCTCGGCGGCCTGGATGTCGATCCGGTGCGCCGCGAGGACGCCGGCGACGGTCGCGAGGAGGCCCGGCCGATCGCGCGCGGCGAGGGACAGCTCGGAGTAGCCGAGCGCCGGGTGGTGGCGGAGCGCCGTCGCGACGGGCAGGTCCCGCCCGCGGCGCAGGAGCCGCAGGTGGCGCGGGGCGAGCGCGGGGTCCACGGTGACGAAGTAGCGCGCCGGCATGGCCTGGACGAACCGGGCGTGCTCCGCGTCGGCCACCCCCGCGCGTGCGAGCAGCGCGGCGGCGACGCGCTCGCGGCCCGCGGCCTCGGCGGTGCCGGGCTCCGGGCGGCGCTCGCCCTTCTCGAGCACCTCGCGCGTCTTCCCGTAGAGCTCGCGGATGAGGCGCGCCTTCCAGTCGGTCCAGGTGCGCGGCCCGACCGTCGCGATGTCCGCGTAGGTGAGGAGGTAGAGCTTGTCGAGCCGGTCCTTCGTCCCCACCTCCTCCGCGAAGGCGTGGATGAGGTCGGGATCCGAGAGGTCTCGCCGCTGGGCGATGGCGCTCATGCGCAGGTGCTTCAGGACGAGCCACTCGATGTCGGCGGCGTCGGCGGGATCGAGCCCCATCCGCACGCACGCCTCGGCGGCGATCTCCGCCCCCCGCGCCGAGTGATCCTTCCCGGCCCCCTTGCCGATGTCGTGGAACAGCGTCCCGAGGTAGAGCGCGAGCGGCCGCTGGACCGCGCGCGCGAGGTCGCCGAGGCCGTCCTCGCTCACGTCGCCGCAGCGCAGCGCGAGCAGGCGCCGCACCGCGAACAGCGTGTGAACGTCCACCGTGTACACGTGGTAGACGTCGATCTGCCGCCGCGCCGTCACCCGCGCGAACTCGGGCAGCACGCGGGGGAGGACGCCGATCTCGTGCATCTGCGTGAGGAAGCGCCCGCGCGTCCCGGGGCGCGTGAAGCACGCGAGCAGCTCCTGGTTCAGCTCCGGGTCGCTCGCCGCCTCCGGCGCGAGCTCCTCCGCCGCCTGCCTCGCGAGGTCGCGGGCGTAGGGGTAGAGATCGAGCTGCTCGCGGTCGGCGGTCGCGAAGAGGCGCACGAGCGCGGCGGGGGACCGCCGCAGGACGTCGGTGTCCACCACCGTGAGCCGCCCGCGGAACACCTTGAACTCCCCGCCCGGCAGGAGCCGCTCCGACGCGCGCGGCGGCCGCCCGCCCAGCACGGGCACCGCGAGCTCGGCGCCGAGCGTGGCGGCGGGAGGCGGCACCATGCGCCAGCCCATCGCGGCCTGCGGCTCGAGGCAGCGATCCACGATCGCGTCGCTCGCGACGAGGACCGTCTTCGCCGCGAGGTAGTAGTGGCGCATGAACTCCTCGACGGCCGAGCCGTGCTCGGGGTCGAGGTAGCCCATCGCCCGCGCCACCTCGGGCTGGACGTCGAAGGTGAGCTGGTCCCACTTGCGGCCCGCGAGGTAGTGCATCTCGTTGCGGACCCGCCAGAGGAAGTCGCGGGCGCGCCGCATCTCGCGGATCTCGCGCTCGGGGAGGAGCGCGCGCGCGAGGAGCTCCGTGATCCCGGCGACCTTGAAGCGGACGCGGGCGAGCCAGAGCGCGGACTGGAGGTCCCGCAGCCCGCCCTCGGACTCCTTCACGTTCGGCTCGAGGAGGTAGATCGAGTCGCCGAAGCGCTCGCGCCGCGCGCGGATCTCGTCGAGCTTGTCGGCGAGGAACTTCTCCACCTTCTGGGCCGAGAGCCCGTGCAGCTCCTCGCGCTCGAGCTCCGTGTACAGGGCGCGGTCGCCCGCGAGCCAGCGCAGATCCAGGAGCGCGGTGCGCGCGGTGTGGTCCTGGGTCGCGAGCTCGTCGCAGGCGCGGAGGTCGCGCACGCCGTAGCCGACCTCGAGCCGGAGGTCCCAGAGCGCGTAGAGGAACCGCTCGCTCGCGGCCTTCACGAAGGCGTCCGGCTCCCCGGGGCCGTGCAGCACGAGGAGGTCGAGATCGCTGTGCGGCGCGAGCTCGCGGCGGCCGTATCCCCCGAGCGCGACGAGCGACACCGGCGAGGGCGCCTCCGCGTCCCGCGCCGCGGCGCAGGCGCGCTCCCACAGCGCCGTGACGATCCGGTCCATGGCCGCGCTCTGGAGGCGGACGACGGTGTGGCCGCTCCCCCCTGCGCGGTGCACCTCCTCGACGAACCGGCGCTGCGCGGCGAAGTCCGCCTTGACGTCGCCGGTGAGCGCCGGGAGCTCGGCGAGGCGGGCCTCGAGCTCGAACGGCGCCGCGGCCGGCAGGGTCGGGTGGACTTCGGGCGGGCGCATCACGCGAATATAGCCGGGCGGCGGCTCACCGCACGGCGGCGACCCGCGCCTCGCTCCGCGCGAACGCCGTCACCGCCCGCGTGATGCCCCAGGCGACCTCGTCCTGGTAGCCGGCGGACGCGAGGCGCTGCTCCTCGAGGCTGTTCGAGATGAAGGCGGTCTCCACCAGCACGGCCGGCATGCGCGCCCCGAGGAGCACGTAGAAGAGCGCGCTCTTCACCCCGAGGTCGCGCACCTCGCCGACGCGCGCCCGGACGCCCGCCGTGAGCTCGCGCTGCACGAGCCCGGCGAGCCGCTCCGAGGCACCGGCGCTCGCCTTCGCGTCGAGATCCGTGAGGATCCGCCCGACGTCCCCGGCGCCCCGGTCGGACGGGTCCATGCCGTTCTCCCGCGCCGCGAGCCGCGCCGCGTAGCGGTCGTCGGCGACGTTGAGGAAGTAGGTCTCGACGCCGCTCCGGTTGCGGCGCGGGTGCGCGTTCGCGTGGATCGACACGAACAGGTCGCCGCCGGCGGTGTTCGCGATCGCGGTGCGCTCCTCGAGCGCCAGGTACCGGTCGTCCTTGCGGGTGAGCACGACCTCGAACCCCTCGGCGCGCAGCCGGCTGGCGAGCCGCTTCGCGATCGCGAGGGTCACCTGCTTCTCGCGCACGCGGCGCGGGCCGATGGCGCCCGGATCGTGCCCGCCGTGCCCGGCGTCCACCACGATCCGCCGGATGCGCGTGGGCAGGTCGTGCTCGGGCGCGCGCTCGACCCGCGCGAAGGACGCGGGCCGCGGCGTGGGCCGCCCCGTCGCGGCGGGAGGCGGCTCGGGCGCAGGGTGCGCCGGCTCGGCGGGCGGCGGCGCCTCGGCGACGCTCCGGCGGGCGGAGACCGTCCCCACGTCCACGATGAGGCGCGGCGGGTCGTCGAGGCCGAACAGCTGCACGCGATCGCTGCCGGGCAGGTCGAGCACGACGCGGACCGTCTCCGCGTCGTTCTGCGCGGCGCGCACGCGCTCCACCCGCTCGCCCGAGACCGGCCGCGCCAGCGCGCGCCCGGCGAGCGTGGCGGGGCGGAGATCCACCGCGAGCCGCCGCGGGAGGCCGACCGCCGGGGCGAGCTCGAGCTTCTGCCAGCCCACCCAGTGCGACAGGTAGATGGCGACGCGCGTGTAGTCGTCGGTCGACCAGGTGCGCACCTCGGTGACCCGCGCGCGCCCTTCCCCGCCCGACTCGCCGAGGGCGAGCGCCGGGGCGGAGCTCGCGCCGGTCAGGTCCGCCAGCGCCGCGTCGAGCGCGGGATCGGGCTCGGAGTCCTGGGGCGCCTCCTCGGGCGCGGGCGACGGGGCGGCGCCGGGGCCGCGCGCCGGCCTCGGCGCGGGGCGATCGTCGCCCGCCTCGCGGCGGATGGCGGCCTCGAGCTCGCGCGCCTCGCGGGAGCCGAGCTTCGCGGCGCGCCCCGCGTTGAGCAGGGCCTTCTCGCGGTCCGCCTCGTCGGCCGACCAGCGGTAGAGCGCGTAGCGTGCGCGGGCCGCCTCGAGGAACGCCGGCGCCCGGTCCTTCCCCTTCGCCTCGCGGACCAGCCCGGCGATGGCGCGCTCCCAGTGGTGCCGGTAGCGGCGCTTCCCTCGGTCCTGCGTGAGCGCGCGCATGGAAGCCTTCGCGCGCTCGAGCCCGCTCTGGCTCGCGCGCGGCGCGACCCGCGCCTTGGAAGCGTTGCGCGCCTTCGCGGGGGTGCGGGCCTTCGCCGGAGCGCGGGCCGCGCGCGCGGCCGGCTTCACGGAACGCGACGCCGCCGCGGGCTTGGCGCGGTGCGTCGCGGCAGAGGTCCCTTGCGGGGCCGCGAGAGCGAGGAGGAGGAGGGCAAGCGACCCGCGGCCCATGAGACGAGCAGTCTCCGCGACGCCGATATCGAGGTCCACTTTTCGGCCACCCGGCCCCGCCGTGGGGCGCTGTCCCACCGCCTCGCCGCGGCGTAGGATCGTGTCTCCATCCCCTTTCCTTCGCGGAGGTGTCCCTTGGCCAATCCCAAGCGCGTGGGCGTCGTGCTCGCCGGCTGCGGCTTCCTCGACGGGGCCGAGATCCAGGAGGCGACCTGCACGCTGCTCTCGCTCGATCGCCGCGGCGCCGAGCTCGTGGCGGCGGCGCCCGACGTGGAGCAGATGCACGTCGTCGACCACCTGCGCCAGGCGCCGGCCGAGGGCGAGCGCCGCAACGTGCTCGCCGAGTCCGCGCGCATCGTCCGCGGGCGGATCCGCGATCTCGCGACCCTCTCCGCGAAGGACCTCGACGCGCTCGTCTTTCCCGGCGGGTTCGGCGTGGCGAAGAACCTCTGCTCGTTCGCGGTCGAGGGGCGCGCGATGCGCGTGCTGCCCGAGGTCGAGCGGCTCGTTCGCGAGATGCGGGCCGCGTCGAAGCCGATGGGCTTCATCTGCATCGCCCCCGTGATCGCGGCGCGCGTGCTCGGCGCGGACGGCGTGCAGGTCACGATCGGAAACGACCCGGACACCGCCGCGGCGATCGCGTCCTGGGGCGCGCGCCACGTCGAGCGGCGCGTGGAGGAGATCGCGGTGGACGATCGGCTGAAGGTGGTATCGACGCCTGCCTACATGCTCGGCCCCTGGATCTCCGGGGTCGCCGCCGGGATCGACAAGCTCGTCTCGGCGGTGCTGGAGATGGCCTGATTCGAGCGCGTGCAGAGCAGGCCGGAGAGGGCCCTCTCGTGCAAGTGAGACGCAATCTCAATCGACCAATATGGGCGGTTACGACCCCACGCAATTGTGGCTCGGGATCGTGAATATCGAGTAGGCTCCGCCGTCCCTAAGCCGGGCGGGCTGGTCCGCCCCGATCTCAGGAGCACGACAAGTGACCAAGTTCCTCGCTGCGCTGTTCGCCGTCGTCGTTGCCACCGCCACGTTCGCCGCCGACACCGGCCCCGACTCGATCACCCTCGAGGCCAAGAACGGCAACATCACCTTCCCCCACAAGGCGCACCAGGCGAAGCTGAAGTGCGAGACCTGCCACGCGACCGCCGCGGGTGGCAAGATCGAGGGCTTCGGCAAGGAGAAGGCCCACGGCACCTGCGTCGAGTGCCACAAGAAGGAGGCGAAGGGGCCGACGAAGTGCGCGGAGTGCCACAAGAAGGCGTAACGCGCTCGCCGAGTCGTTCGCAGTGACGAGGGGCCGGGAAACCGGCCCCTTTCATTTTGTGCGGCAGGATCCGGCTCCTCGGGCTGCGGCGGCCCGTCGCGCGCCGACAAACCGCAGAGACCCGTGACCGATGGTCGCTCTACATTGCGACGCCACGCCGCGGCGGGATTCACCCGTCGTGCATGCGAACACGAGAGGTCATGCAGATGAAGATCCGGATCGTTTCGCTCCTCGCCGCCGTCCTCTTCGCGGGTGCCGCCTTCGCGGCCGACGCGCCGGCCGCGCCGGTCACGCTCCAGGCGAAGAACGGGAACGTCACCTTCAACCACAAGACGCACTCCGCCCAGAAGTGCGAGGCCTGCCACGCGACCGCCGCGGGCGGCAAGATCGAGGGCTTCGGCAAGGACAAGGCTCACGCCCTCTGCGTCGAGTGCCACAAGAAGGAGGCGAAGGGCCCGGCGAAGTGCGCGGAGTGCCACAAGAAGGCGTAGCGCGCACCTAGCTCCAGAGATCGCAGTCAGGCGCTTAGGGACGGAGGGGCCGCGAGAGCGGCCCCTCTTTTTTTTCGCAGGCGCGGCCGCCGCGGAGCCCGGGTGCGATCGGGTCGCGTCGCGAGGCGCGCGACGGCGCGGCCAGCGAGCGTGCGCCGCAGGTCGACGGGGCTCCGCCTCAGCGGTTCCCGAGCTTCGCGCGCCAGGCCGCGAGGAGGTTCAGCGCGTCGAGCGGGCGGAGCGTGTCCGGCTCGGCGGCGCGGAGCGCGGCGGCGATCTCGAGGAGCGCCGGGTCCACCGGCGCCGGGGGCGGCGCGAACAGGCCGAGCTGGCTCTGCGGCTCCGCGCGCCTCGCCTTCCGCCCGCGGGCGAGCGCCGCGTGACCGCCCTCGTCGACCTCGAGGGCCTCGAGGTTCTTCAGGATCTCCCGCGCGCGCGCGAGCACCGCGGCCGGCAGCCCGGCGAGCTTCGCGACCTCGATGCCGTAGCTCCGCGACGCCCCGCCCTGCACGAGCTTGCGGAGGAACACCACCTGATCGCCGACCTCGCGCACGGCGACGGTGAGGTTCCGGACGGCGGGGCGCTCGCGGGCGAGGTCCTGCAGCTCGTGGTAGTGCGTCGCGAACAGCGTGCGGCAGCCCACCTCGTCGTGCAGGTGCTCCGCGACCGCCCACGCGATGGAGACGCCGTCGAAGGTGGACGTGCCGCGGCCGATCTCGTCGAGCACCACGAGCGAGCGGCGCGTCGCGTTGTGGAGGATGGCGGCGGTCTCGGTCATCTCGACCATGAACGTCGAGCGGCCGCGGGCGAGGTCGTCGGACGCGCCCACCCGGGTGAAGATCCGGTCGACGATGCCCACCCGCGCCCGGCGCGCCGGCACGAACGAGCCCATCTGGGCGAGCAGCGTCACGAGCGCCGCCTGGCGCATGACCGTGCTCTTGCCCGCCATGTTCGGCCCGGTGATGACGTGCAGCGCGCCGAGCCGCTCGCAGTCGGGGGCGCCGCGCGAGGCGACGAGCACGTCGTTCGGGACGAACGCGGCCGGCCCCTCCGGGAGCACCGCCTCCACCACCGGGTGGCGGCCGTCGACGATCTCGAGCACCTCCGAGCCGTCCACCTCCGGCCGCGCGTAGCCGCGCTCCGCCGCGACGCGCGCGAGCCCGAGCAGCGCGTCCGCGGTGGCGGCCGCGTCGGCGGCCGTGCGGATGCGCGGCGCCGCCTCGATGACCCGCTGGCGCAGCTCCTCGAAGAGGCGCGCCTCGATCCCGAAGCGGCGCTCCTCGGCGGTGAGCACCGTCTCCTCGAAGCGCTTCAGCTCCGGGGTGACGAACCGCTCGCCGCCCACGGTGGTCTGGCGCCGCTCGTAGTCGGCGGGCACCGCGTGCAGGTTCGCCTTCGTGACCTCGAGGTAATAGCCGAAGACCTTGTTGAAGCGGACCTTGAGCGAGCCGATCCCGGTCCGCTCCTTCTCGCGCGCCTCGAGGCGGGCGATGAAACCCTTGCCGTCCTCGGCGACGGCGACGATCTCGTCGAGCTCGGGCGAGAAGCCGCGCCGGATGAGCCCGCCCTCCTTCAGCGTCGCCGGCGGCTCCTCGGCCACCGCGCGATCGAGGTGAGCGCCGAGCTCCTCGAGGCCGCGCAGCCGCTCGCCGGCGTCGCGCAGCAGCGCCGCGGCTCTCGCGCCGAGGAGCGCCGACAGCGCCGGCAGGGCCAGCAGGGCGCCGGCGAGGGCGCGCAGATCGCGGGCGTTCCCCTGCCCCAGCACGAGGCGCGACAGGAGCCGCTCCGCGTCGGCGACCGGGCGGAGCGCCGCCGCGACGTCCTCGCGCGCCACCGACGAGCCCGCGAGCTCCTCGACGGCGTCGAGGCGCGCGTGGATGGCGGCGAGCTCGGTGAGCGGGTAGCGGAGCCACTCGGCGAGGCGCCGCCCGCCGGGCGCGGTGACGCTCCGGTCGAGGAGGGCGAGCAGCGAGCCCTTCTTGCGGGCCCCGGCGAGGGTCCGCTCGAGCTCGAGGTTCGTGCGCGTCGCCTCGTCGAGGAGGAGGACGTCGTCGGTGCGCAGGCGCGACAGGCGATCGACGTGGCGCGGCGCCGCGCGCTGGGTGTCCGCGAGGTAGGCGAGCGCGGCCGCCGCCGCGGCGAGGCCGAGCGGCTCGCCGCCGACGCCGAACCCGTCGAGGCTCGCGACGCCCAGGTGGCGCCGGAGCTTCTCCTCCGCCCGCTCGTAGTCCGCCGCCGGCCGGCGCGCGGCCGGGACCGCGACCGCCCGCAGGACGCGCTCGACGCGGGCGTCGTCCGCGCCGAGCGGCAGCACGAGCTCGCGGACGCCCGCACGCCGGAGCTCGTCCACGAGCCGCGCGTCGTCGGGCACCTCGCCGCACTGGAGGTGACCGGTCGAGGCGTCGAGGAGCGCGAGCCCCGAGCGGCCCTCGCCGAGGGCGACCACGCCGAGGTAGCTCGCCTCGCGCGGATCGAGCACCTGGTCGTCGAACACCATGCCCGGGGTCACGACGCGCGTGACCTCGCGCTTCACGATCGCCGACTTCCCCGGCTCCTCGACCTGATCGCAGATGGCGACCTTGAAGCCCTTCTCGAGCAGCTTCGCGACGTAGCCGCGGGCGGCGTGGTGCGGCACGCCGCACATCGGCACCTTGTCGTCGCCCTTCGAGCGCGCGGTGAGCGTGATCTGCAGCGCCTCGGAGGCGGTGACCGCGTCCTCGAAGAAGAGCTCGAAGAAGTCGCCGAGCCTGAAGAAGAGGAGCGCGTCCGGGTACCTCGCCTTCGTCTCGAGGTACTGCCGCATCATCGGAGTGGCCTGGGCGATCTCCGGCATCGGGCCGTGGGTTCTACCACGCGGGGCCGACCCTGCGCGCGGCGCCGCGCGCGCCGCCGGACCCGCACGCCGCGTGGCGAGGCCTTGATCGCGGTGCTACAGTCCGCCCCGTCTCATGCTCGAGCGAACCCTCCAGGATCTGAACCGGCTCCGCCAGATCGCCTATGCGGTCGCGCGGCATGGCTTCGGCTCCTACCTCGAGAAGACGCGGCTCCGGGACGTGCTCGGGCGCGACGCCCCGCCGGTGGAGGGCACGCCGCCGCCGCCGCCGGACCACAAGACCGCCGCGCGGTTCCGCCAGCTCCTCGCCGAGCTCGGGCCCACCTTCACGAAGCTCGGGCAGCTCCTCTCGACCCGGCCGGACGTGCTCCCGTCCCACTGGATCGAGGAGCTCGAGTCGCTGCAGGACGACTGCCCGCCGCTGCCCATCGCCGAGGTGCTCCACCAGATCGAGCGCGGCCTCGGCCGCGGCGTGGAGGAGCTGTTCGCCTCCCTCGACGAGGTGCCGCTCGCGAGCGCCTCGATCGCGCAGGTGCACCGGGCGGTGACGCACGCGGGGGTGCCGGTCGTCGTGAAGGTGCAGCGCCCGAGGATCCGCGAGCAGATCGAGTCCGATCTCGCCCTCCTCCACTACCTCGCGCGCCTGCTCGAGGCGGTCGTGGAGGAGACCGGCATCTACACGCCGACCGGGATCATCGAGGAGTTCGACCGCACCGTCCACGAGGAGCTCGACTTCGGCAACGAGGCGGGGAACGCGCGGGCGATGCGGGACGCCGCCGAGGGGCGCGAGGTCGTCGTCATCCCCCGCGTCCACGCGGAGCTCTCCTCCTCCACCATCCTCACGCTCGACTACGTCGACGGGACCAAGATCTCCGACGTCCGCGCCGAGGACGGCCACGATCTCGAGCAGGTCGCGAAGAACGTCATCGAGACCGCGTTCCGGCAGCTCTTCGAGGACGGGCTCTTCCACGGCGACCCGCACCCGGGGAACGTCCTCGTCCTCGCCGACGACCGGATCGCGCTCATCGACTTCGGCCTCGTCGGCCGGCTCACGCGCCAGCAGCAGGAGTCGCTCGTCACGCTCATCGTGGCGGTGGCGCTGCGCGACCCGGACACCGTGGCGCGGCTCCTCAACCGCATCGGCGTCCCGGACGCGCGTACCCCCATCACCGAGTTCCGCGAGGACATCCGCGGGATCCTGGACCGCTACCTCGGCCTCAAGCTCGACGAGATCCGGACCGCGACCCTGCTCCGCGATCTGCTCGATCTCGCGATCCGCCACCGGATCCGGATCCCGAAGGAGTACGCCGTCCTCGCCAAGGCCGCGATCACGATCGAGGGGATGATCCGCCGGCTCTACCCGAAGCTCGACGTGCTGGAGGTGGGGCTGCCCTACGCGAAGGAGCTGCTCCTCTCGCGCTTCAACCCTTCCGACGCCTCCGGCGTCCTCATGAAGTCGCTCCTCAAGCTGCAGGGGCTCGCCGAGGACGTGCCGAGCCAGCTCAGCCAGATCCTGGTCGATCTCGAGGCCGGCAAGTTCCGCGTGAACGTCGCGGGCGAGGCGATGGACCGGATCGGCGGCCAGGTCCGGGCGCTCGGGGTGATGGTCTTCCTGGGGCTCCTCGCGGCCGGGCTCACCGTGGGTGGGCTCGTGGTGCTCGCGAGCCCCTCCGCCCACGTCCTGGGATGGGCCGCGCTCGCCGGCTCGGTGCTGCTCTCCGCCGCGGCCGCGGGGTACCACGTCGCGACCGTGCGGATGAAGAAGATCTCGATCCGGCAGCTGCTGCGGCGCTGACTCGGGAGCCGGCGCCGGTCAATCGCGCGCGTCGGCGCAAACGAGCGCCGCGAGGGTCCCGAGCCAGGCCAGGTCCACCAGGGCGGCGACGCCTGCCGCGGCGACGGCGAGCATGAGGTTCGGCCCGGCGAGCAGGAGCGCCGGCGCGTCCTTCACGAGGCCGGTCGCGGCGCCGCCGAACGCCTCCACCGTCGCGGGCGCGAGCGACGCGACGAAGCCGAAGACCATCGCCGCGAGCACGAACGTCCCGGGGCGGGCGAGGAACCGGCGCACCGCGGAGGCGAACGCCCGCGCCGGGCCCTCCGCGCGCAGCGCCGCTCGGGCGACCGCCGCGTCCGCCACGACCGAGAGCGCGAGCGGCACCGCGATCGCGAGGGTGAGCGCCCCGGCGACCGCCAGGGCGAGCACCGCCGACCCGTTTCCCCCCGCGGCGTGGAGCGTGATGCGCAGCGCGCCGAGGGCGAGCGTCAGCGCGAACAGCCCCGCGGAGAGGTCCAGGACGAGCCCCAGCAGCGACGCGGCGAGCACCCGCGGCGTGCCGTAGGCCACCCCTGCCGCGAAGCGCGGCGTGCCGCCCTCCCCCACCGCGGCGCCCGCGAGCGTCGGGAGCGCTCCCGCGAGCCAGACGCCGCGCAGCGCCGCCCCGCAGAGCACGCCCGCGAGCCACAGGCCGCCGACGAGCGCCAGGAACCGCGGCGAGCTCGCGGTCGCGGCCGCGCCTGCGAGCGCGGCGCCGGGATCGAGCGGCCGGTGCGAGAGAGCGAGCAGCGCGCCGCGGGCGAGGAGCGCCCAGGCGACTGCCAGGGCGGGCCAGGTGAGCACGCGCCGCGCGATCGCGACGACGAGCCCGGGCGCGAGGAGCCAGGCCTGGCGGCGCAGCGCGGAGAGGCCGAGGCCGAGGGCGGCGCCGAAGGTCGGGGGCACGCGCGGACGGTATCCGCCGCGCGCCGCGCGGGCAACCGCGTGGCCGGGTTCTTGCCTTCTGAACGTGGGGACAGTATACCGGTGTTCAGTCCAGCTCGAGGAGGACCGATGGACGCGTTGACGGACCGGCAGCTCGAGGTGCTCCGCTTCATCGCCCGGCAGATCGAGGAGTGTGGCTACCCCCCGACCATCCGCGAGATCGGCGAGGCGCTCGACATCCGCTCGACGAACGGCGTCAACGACCACCTGAAGGCGCTCGAGCGCAAGGGCTACCTCACCCGCGATCCCGTGAAGTCGCGCGCGCTGATCCCGACGCCGCAGGCCCGCGAGGTGCTCGGCGGCGAGGTCGGCGCGCGCACGTCCAACGTCGTCCCCTTCACGCGCACCCCCGCCTCGGCCCTGAAGCCCTCCGGGCGCCTCGTCGAGATCCCGATCATCGGCCGCGTCGCCGCCGGCCAGCCGATCCTCGCGCAGGAGCGCGTCGAGGACACGGTGCAGGTGGACTCGTTCCTGCTCGGCACGAACAAGAAGGTGTACGGCCTGCGCGTGCAGGGCGACTCGATGATCGGCGACGGGATCCTGCCCGGCGACTACATCTTCGTGAAGAAGCAGCTTCACGCGCAGGACGGAGAGATCGTGGTCGCCATGATCGACGAGGAGGCGACCGTGAAGCGCGTCTACTTCGAGGGCGACCGCGTGCGGTTCCAGCCCTCGAACCCGCGCATGGCGCCCATCTACGTGCGCGCGTCCGACTTCCGCACGACGATGATCCTCGGCGTCGTCGTGGGCGTCTACCGCAAGCTCGGCTGATCGCAGGCCGGGCGCCCGCCTGATCCGAGGGCGTCGCCGCCACCGTGGCGGCGGCCGCGGGGCCGTCCGTTTGCGGCCCACGTGGTGCTGTGCGGGTCGGCTTACCTCCCCCCACCTCTGCGCCTATCTTGCCGCTGAGTCCGGACCGGAATTCCCGGCCGGCGAGTGGATCCGTAGGGAGGGAGGCGAGGATGGCGAAGGTGAACCCCCGGCTCGACGCGGCGCGGACGGCGTACCGGGAGGCCCTCGAGGCCGCCCGTGCCACCCCGTCTGCGGAGACGTGGGCCCGGCTGCTCGCAGCCGGGAAGGAGCTGTCGGCGGCGTCGGAGCCACCGCCGCGGAGCCGGCGAGGCCGGAAGCCCGCGGCTCGCGTCGAGGAGCCGTCCGGGCCGGCCCCGGACCTGCCGAACCTGGAAGGCGTCGAGTAGCGGCCCCGCCGAGCAGGGATGGGGCGGGGACGCAGTCCCCGATCATGTTCGGTGCCGAGAGGGGCGCCGGGTGCGGTGGGCCGAGGGGCTCGCGGCGCCCGGCGCCTCGTCTCGTCAGGAGCGCGTCTTCGCCTGGCGGACGTAGCGGTCGAGGTCCTCGCGGTCGATGAGCGAGAGCACCTCGATCGCGTTCTGTCTCTCGCCCCGCCGGTAGAGGAGCCGCACGTCGGTCGCGACGCGCACCCGGTAGTAGCCCGGGAGCCCCTCGAGCGGGAGCGCGCGGAGGCTCGGGTGGCGGTGATCCTGCGCGAGCAGGTTCGCCTGCTTGAAGGCCGCGCGCTGGATGCGCCGATCCCAGCCTTGCAGGGAGTCGTAGAACTCGCGCGTGTAGACCGGCATGAGCCACGAGGCGGGCGCGTCCTCGGGCTCGTCGGCGCCCTCGGGCTGCGCGGACGCGGCGCCCGACGCCGGCCGCTCCGCCTCCGCGCGCGCCCGCGCCTCGCGGAGCGCGGCCTCGAGCTCGCGCTCCCGCTCCTCCTGGCGCGCGAGCTTCGCCTCGAGCGCTCCCGCGCGCGCCTCGAGCTCCCGCGCCGCGGCGCGGGCCCGCTGCGCCTCCGCCGCCGCGTCGGTGGCGCGCACCGCGGCGAGCTCCGCGTCGGATCGCTCCCTCGCGCGCTGCGCCGCCTCCATGGCCTCCCGCGCGCGCGCCGCGTCGTCCACCGCCTGCGCCGCCCGCGCCCGGGCGTCCTTGAGCCACTCCTGGAGCTTGTCGCGCTGCTCCTCGGCCTTCTTCCTCCCCGACTCCACGCGCGCCCGCGCCTCGGCGAGCTCCTTCTCGAGGGTCGCGACCCGCGCGGCGAGATCCGGGCCCTCCTCGCGCGGCGCCGCCTTCGCCGCCCCTCGCCCCTCTGCCTCGGGGAGCGGGCCGTAGTACTCCTTCACGAGCTCGTCGAGGAGCGGCGCCGCGCGCGCGCGGACGTCCGCGGCGGGATCGGCGAGCACGCGCCAGAGCGCGAGCGTGAGGCCGTGGTCCGAGGCGCCCGTGGTGAGGAGATCGTCCGCCGCGGGCGCGTCGAGGGGCGTCCGGGCGAGGGGCGGCGCGCCGAACGCCTTGCGGAGCGCGTCGAGGACGCGCGCGCGCGTCGCGGGGCGGGCGCGGACCTCGTCCGCGAGCACGTCGCTCCGCTCCACGTCCGAGAGCGCCTCGGTGCGGAACCCGGGCACCGACAGCCCGAGCTCCTTCACGAGCGCGCGCGTCTCCTCCGGGAGGAGCGCGACGTAGAGGAACACGGAGAGCGCGTCGCGCGAGAGCTCCTCGAGCGGCGCGTCGCCGCCCGGATCCGGGAGCGCGGGAGCCTTCCGGCGGGGCGGCGCGCGCTTCCGCCCCGTCGCCGCCTCGCCCTTGCTCTTGCCCTTGCCGCTCGCCTTCCGCGTCGTCACGGCGGGCCTAGGGCGCGGGCGCCGCGGCCTCGCGCACCTCCGCCTGGAATACGGCGCCGGGCGGGAGCTTCCACGCGTCCGGGATCGGGATCTGCGCCTGGAACGTGGCGGGCCGGACGGCGCCGCTCGCGCCGCGGACGTCGGTCTGGATCTCGAGCTGGACGGTGGCGGCCTCGCGCGGGAGGAGCTCCACCCACCAGGTGCCGAAGATCGCGCCGGGCGGGAAGTCGTCCTGGAACCGCTCCGGGTCCGCGAGCTTCTGGTAGGGCTCCCCGCCGCCGCTCATCTCGCCGTAGGGCTTGCCGGCGGGGTCGAGCAGGTGGAAGGCGATGCGCCGGAACGCCACCGGCACGACGCTCCGCACGACGGTGCGCTCCCCGCCCCGCTCGCGCTCGAGGAACCGCGGGCTGCCCCACAGCGCGAAGTCGATGCGGAGCCCGGGCGCGCCGCCCTCCGGCGGCGTCCCCGGCTCGACGGCGAGCAGATCGAGGCGGAGCCCCTCGGCGAGCATGGACTGGACGGGCGCGTAGCGGCCCTCGCGCAGCAGCGCGAGCCGGCCGTCGGCGTACTTCTGGAAGTCCTGGAGCTGGGAGCGATCCTTCTCCTCGAGCTTCCCCTTGCGGTCGCCCGCGGCGGCCTCGACGCCCGTCGGGCGCGCCGGCTCGGAGGGGTGGCGGTTGCGGATCGCCTGCAGCTCGTCGAAGTACCAGCGCGACAGGGCGGCGATCTCGTCGCGCCACTCGGGCAGCCGGTCGGCGGGGATGGCGCGCGCCGCGCCGGCACGCTCGGAGAAGTCGCGCTTCAGGCGGGCGCGCTCGAGCCGCGCCTCGTAGGCGTCGGCCTTCTCGCGGGAGCCGGTGAACAGGAAGGCGATCGCGAGCACGGCGAGCCCGATCGGCACCGCGACGAGGAAGAGCTTCTTCATGGGTTCACTCCGAGCCGGAGACGAGCGCCTCGACGCTCCGCAGCCCGGTACGATCGATCTCGTACACGTAGGCGCGCGCGCGGCGGATCGGCTCGTCCGCGACGCGCGAGGCGGAGCCCGCGCAGAGGACCGGCGTCGCGCCGGCGGCGCCGGGCAGGTCCACCCGGAACGCGATGTGACGGTGGCCGTGCAGCACGGCCGCCACGGGGAGCTCCGCGACGAGCCGGACGATCTGATCGGCGTCCGCGAGCGGCATGCGGGCGACGTGGGCGTCGGAGGGGACGCGCTCGGGAGGGAGGACGACGTGGTGGTGGAAGGCGAGGACCACGGCGCGTCCGAGCTTCGCGTGCTCGCGGACGATCTCCCGCGCCGCGCGGAGCTGGTCGCCGCCGAGGCGGCCGGGGGTCGTCCACGGATCCTCGCCCCAGCGCGCGCTGTCGAGCGCGACGAGCACGGCCGCGTCGCCGAGCGGGACGACGTGCGGGTAGCTCGGCGCCGCCTTCTTCATGCCGAGCCCGTCCGGCCCGAGCGCGCGCAGGAACCGGGCGGTCTCGACGGAGTCCTCGGTCCAGAGATCGTGGTTCCCCGGCACGACCGTCAGCTTGCGCGCCTCGGCGAAGGGGCGCAGCAGGTCGGCGGCCCGCTCGAACTCGCGGGGCTCGCCCGAGAACGTCAGGTCGCCGGTGACGACGAGGTGATCGACGCCGACCTCGCGGAGGGCGTCGAGCAGCCCCTTCGCGAGGCGAGCGGAGTGCTTCTCGCAGTCTCGCGCCGAGAAGCCGTTGCGGGGATAGCGGCTTCGGTCGGAGACGTGGAGATCGCTGATGTGGCCGAGTCGGACGATGCGGCCTCCCGGGGCGGCGGCGATGCTATCGCAGCCCCGGCGCAGGTCAAACCTGCGACGGATCGGGGCGCGCGCCCTCCGCCACGCGCGGCAGGACGATCCGGAGCGTCCTCCCGCGCCCCGGCACCGCCTCGTCCTCCACCTGGCCGCCGTGCGGCGCGACGAGCGCGCGTGCGACCGCGGCCGCTCCGCCGTCGTCCGCCGCGGCGCCCCCCGCGATCTCCACCACCGCTTCGGAGCCACGTCGCCCGACACTCACCGCGATCTCCCCACCCCGCCCCGCACCGGCGCCCACCGCGCGGAGCGCCTCGCGGATCGCCGCTCGCAGCGGCCGGTCGTCGCCCATCGCGAGCGCGGGTTCGAGCGCGCTCCGCACTCGCACGCCCGGCGGCGGCGCCCACGCCGCGAGCAGATCGGCCACGAGCGGCGCGAGCTCCAGCGCGCGCGGCGCGCCGGCCGCCTTCTCCGCCGCGTCGTGCAGCGCGCCCACGCGGCGCGCGGCCTCCTCCCGCGCCGCGTCGAGCAGGGAGAGCTGCT
>NZ_JALCYX010000061.1:0-26543 GCF_022690695.1 Anaeromyxobacter sp. SG17 | reverse complement strand
GCGGTCCCATTCGCGGGAGGGCCCCGCGCAACGCGCGGGAGGGGCGAAGCCCCTCCGGCGGGGAACGGTCGCGAACCCGCGAAGCGGGCGCGACCACGGGCCCCGCCGAGCAGGGGTGGGGCCCCGACGACGGCGGTCAGCCGTCGGCGGGGCGGGGACGCAGTCCCCGTGCGATCACCCCTGCGCGAACCCGCGAAGCGGGCGCGACCGTTCACGGGCCCCGCCGAGCAGGGGTGGGGCCCCGACGACGGCGGCCAGCCGTCGGCGGGGCGGGGACGCAGTCCCCGCAAAATCAATGCAGCGCCGCCCCGTCGACGGTCACTGGCGCGCGCGCCGAGGGCGGCTCGCGCGGCAGGTCCACGACGAACGTCGCCCCCGAGCCGGGCACGCTCTCGACGCGGATCTCCCCGCCGTGCGCCTCGACGATCTGGCGCGCGACGTAGAGACCGAGGCCGAGCCCCCCGAAGTTTGCGATGGGGACGGCGCGCTCGAACCGCTCGAACACGCGCGCGTGGTGCTCGGGCGCGATCCCCATGCCCTGGTCGCTCACGCGCATGCGCGCGTGGGCCCCGCTGGCCTCGACGGTGAGCGTGATGGGCTTCCCCTCCCCGAACTTGGCCGCGTTCACGAGCAGGTGCGTGACCACCTGCTCGAGCCGCGTCCGGTCCCACCGTCCGACGACGGCGCCGAGCTCGAGGCGCAGCGTCGATCCCGATCGCGCCACCTCCTCGCGGAGGTGCTCCGCCACCTCGCGCGCGACGTCGGCGAGATCGAGCGGCTCGTAGCGCAGCTGGAGCCGCCCGAGGCGCATACGCGAGACGTCGAGGATCTCGTTCACGAGGATGGCGATGCGCCGCGTCTGACGCTCGAGCGCCTCGACGCGCGGCTCGAGCATGCGGGGGATGTCGGTCCCCGCGCGCGCGGTGAGCCGGTGGAGGAGCTGGAGCTGGAGCTGGAGCGCCGTGACCGGCGTGCGCAGCTCGTGCGACGCGACGGAGAGGAACTCGTCCCGCTCGCGGACCTCCTCCTGCGCCTTCTCCTGCGCGCGGCTCCACTGCCGCGCCCGCTCCTCGAGCAGCTTGCGCTCGCTGACGTCCCGCACGGCCGCGACGACGCAGCGCCGCCCGTCCACCTCGATGGGCGAGAGGCTGATCTCGGCGGCGAACTCCGCCCCGTCCCGCCGGAGGCCGGACAGGTCGAGGCCCAGCCCCATCGGCCTCCGCCGCGGCGCCGCGTGATACCCGCCGCGGTGGGCGCGGTGCATGGCCCGGAACCTCCCAGGCAGGAGGACCTCGATCGGCTGGCCCGAGAGCTCCGCGCGCGGCCAGCCGAACAGCCGCTCGGCCTCCGCGTTCACGTGCACGATCTCGCCGCCCTCGTCGGCGATGACCATCGCGTCCGGCACGGAGTCGAGCAGCGAGAAGTCCACCGCATTGAGGGTGTTGCCCCGGGCCGCCGGAAAGAAGTCCCGCCCGCCCGCCGTGCGGGCGCCCGCGGGGCCGGACGCCCAGGGGCGCGGTGGCGCGCGAAGAGGAGCGGACCCCACATTCGAGCGAGGCGCGCCGGCGCGCGCCGGGAGGAGCGACCGTCCGATGCCTGCCGCCGGGTCGATCTCGTTGCCCATCGCGATCTCCGCGGCGGCGGCGCTGGCGCTGCTCACCACCGCCGCGCCCAAGCCCGCGTCCGCGCCCGACGGGCGGGTCGAGCTCGAGCTCGCCGCGGCGTTGCCGATGCCGGAGGGACCCGCGGCGCTCGTCGTGCTGCGCGACCGAGCGAGCGGGACGGTGCTCCCGCTGCTCGTCCCGGACGGCGAGGCGCTGGGGGTGGGGGCGCGTCTGGGGCGGGCGCAGGAGAGCCTGCTGGGTCGCGCGCTCGACGCGCTCGGCGCGCGCGTCCGCGCGGTGGAGATCGACGCCGCCGAGGAGACCTCGACCGGCGCGCGGGTCCGGCTCGAGCAGGGGGGGCGCGAGGTGGAGGTCACCGCCCGCCCCTCGGAGTCGCTCGCCCTCGCGCTCGCCTCGCGGGTGCCGATCTTCACGAGCCGGCGGCTGCTCGCCAAGGCCGGGCTCACGCCCGAGGAGCTCCGGGAGTCTCACGCGGCGCTGACCGCGAAGGCGGGCGACGACCCGCTGCGGCTCTGATGGCGCCCGCCGCTTGCGCGGAGCCTCGGCGTGCCGCGGGGCCGGTGACGGCGCTCAGCCGGTCTTCGCCGGCGGGCGCGGCGTCGCCGCGTGCTGCTGCTCCGGCGAGAAGTCGTAGATCGACTCGAGCCGCACGTTCCGGTACCGCTCGAGCTTCATCGCCATCCGCGCCAGGCGCGCGAGGAAGGCGGGCACGTCCGCCGAGTTGCCCTTCCCGGCCGCCTTCTTGAGCCGCTTCACCTCGGCCAGGATGGGCTTGCGCGCCTCGCGCGGGTGGTAGAGGAACGCGCCGGAGAAGAGCAGGGTCCCGTCGTAGGGCAGGAGCCGCGCCTCGAGGAGGTCGCCCTTCTCGAGCCCGGCGGTGGTGCGCCGCTCGGTCACGTCGTAGTCACCACCCGTGAACACGTCGCGCACCCGGACCTTGCCCTCCGAGAGCTTGCGGACCTCGAACAGCCCGTGGAGCGTCTTCGAGAGCTCGTGGTAGGCGTTCGCGTCCTCCGCCGAGAGCGCCGCCCCCTCCGACTCCAGGAACCGCTCGAGCGTCGTGCCCGTGCCGCCGGACGGGCGGAAGTCGTAGAGGTAGAAGTCCAGCATCCCGTTCAGCCGGACCTCGTAGGTGCGGTCCTCGTCGTGCGGCTCGCCGTAGGCCTCGAAGTGCACGCGGCGCGCGGCGAGCAGCTCTTCCTTCCGCTCCTCCGCCGTCGCCCACGCGAGGAGCCGCTCCTGGAGCTCCCCGAGCCTCATCGCGAGCGCTCCATGAGCGCTGCGAAGCGGCCGAAGAGCTGCCGCGCGTCGTGGGGGCCGGGGGAGGCCTCGGGGTGGTACTGCACGCTGAACGCCGGCGCGTCGAGGATCTCGATGCCCTCGACCGTGCCGTCGTTGAGGTTCAGGTGCGTGACCCGGGCGCGCTTGCCGAGCGTCTTGTCGTCGACCGCGAACCCGTGGTTCTGGACCGTGATGTCCACCTTGCCGGTGGCGAGATCCTTCACGGGCTGGTTCGCGCCGCGGTGGCCGAACTTGAGCTTGTAGGTCTTCGCGCCGACGGAGAGGGCCAGGATCTGGTGGCCGAGGCAGATCCCGAAGATCGGCGTCTTCCCGAGCAGCCCCGCGACGGTCTCCTGCGCGCCCACGACCGCGGCGGGATCGCCGGGCCCGTTCGTGAGGAACACGCCGTCCGGCTTCAGCGCGAGCGCCTCCGCGGCGGTCGTGCGCGCCGGCACGACGGTGACGCGGCAGCCCTGCTCGGCGAGGAGCCGCAGCATCGCGCGCTTCAGGCCCCAGTCGTACGCGACCACGTGGAAGCGCGGCTCCGCCTGCGGCCGCTCCGAGTCCGACCACGCGTCGGCGCCGGTCTCGCTCCAGGAGTAGGGGCGATCGGTCGAGATGCGCGTCGCGAGGTCCTGCCCTTCCATCCCGGGCAGCGCCCGGGCGCGCTCGACCAGCGCCTTCGCGCTCCCGTCCGTCGCGATGACGCCCATCTGCGCGCCGGCGGTGCGCAGGTGCCGCGTGAGCCGGCGGGTGTCGATCCCCGCGATCCCGACGATGCCGTACCGGGCCAGGTAGGCCTCGAGGCTCCGCTCCGCGCGGAAGCTCGAGGGCTCCTCGGCGTAGTTCTTCACGATGAACCCGGTCGCGTGCGGGTGGACCGACTCGTCGTCGGGCCCGTTGACGCCGTAGTTCCCCTGCTCCGGGTACGTCATGCAGATCATCTGCCCGACGTACGAAGGGTCGGTCAGGATCTCCTGGTACCCGGTCATCGACGTGTTGAAGACGACCTCGCCGGTCGCCTCCCCGGCCGCGCCGAACGAGCGACCTTCGAACGTCGTGCCGTCCGCTAGCGCGAGGATGGCCCGCTTCATCTTTCCGTCCTGCCCTCCTCGTGGACGATCCGGCCGCCCACGATCGTCATCACACAACGCCCGGTGAGGCGGCTTCCCTTCCACGGGGTGTTCCGGCTCTTCGAGTACATCCGCGCGGGGTCGACCGTCCACTCCGCTACGGGGTCGAGGACCGCGACGTCCGCCGGCGCCCCGCCGGCGAGCGCCCCGCCCGCGAGGCCGAACGCGCGCGCGGGGCCGATGGTCAGCGCCTCCACGAGGCGCCGCTCCGGCAGCGCGCCCGCCCGGACGAGGGACAGGCAGACGGGGAAGGCCGTCTCGAGCCCGGTGATCCCGTTCAAGGCCGCGTCGAACTCGACGTCCTTCTCCACCGCCGAGTGCGGCGCGTGGTCGGTGGCGATGGCGTCGATCGTCCCGTCCGCGAGGCCCTCCCGGCACGCCCGCACGTCCTCGGCCGAGCGGAGCGGCGGGTTCATCTTGTAGTCGGTCGAGTAGCCGGACGCAGCGACGTCCTCGTCCGTGAGGGCGAGGTGGTGCGGCGTCACCTCCGCGGTCACGGCGAGCCCGCGCGCCTTGGCGGCGCGGACGGCGCGAACCGCGCCCTGGCTCGACACGTGCGCGATGTGCAACCGGCCGCCGGTCAGCTCCGCCAGGGCGATGTCCCGCAGGACCATCACGTCCTCCGCGGCGCCCGGGATGCCCTTCAGCCCGAGCCGGGTGGAGGCGGCCCCCTCGTGCATCACGCCCTTGCCCACGAGCTGCAGATCCTCCTCGTGGACCGTGAGCGGCAACCCGAAGGCCTTGGCGTACTCGAGCGCGCGGCGCATGAGCGCCGAGGAGAGGACCGGGCGGCCGTCGTCGGAGAGCGCGACGCAGCCGGCCGCGAGGAGCTCCCCGAACTCGGCGAGCTCCTCGCCGTTCGAGCCCTTCGAGATGGCGCCGACGGGATAGACGCGGGCGAGCCCCGCCGCGGCGGCGCGGGCGAGCACGAGCTCCGTCACCGACGCGTTGTCGTTCACGGGCTTCGTGTTCGGCATCGCGCAGACGGCGGTGAAGCCGCCCGCGACGGCGGCGCGCGCCCCGGTCGCGACGGTCTCCTTGTACTCCTGCCCCGGCTCGCGCAGGTGCACGTGCAGGTCGATGAAGCCCGGGGTGACCCACTTGCCGCGGGCGTCGAACACCCGGGCGTCGCGCGGACGCTCCAGGCGCTCCGCGACCTCCGCGATCTTCCCGTCGCGGACGACCACGGTGCGGACGCCGTCCGTGCCGCTCGCCGGGTCGATGACCCGACCACCCTCGATGAAGAGCACCTCAGCCATGTCGTCCCCGCTCACGCGCCGGTCCGGCCGCGCGCGTCACGCCTTCGCCTCGCCCGACTCGGCGGGGTTGCCGCCGGCGAGCAGGTACAGGATCGCCATCCGCACCGCCACCCCGTTCTGCACCTGATCGAGGATGACGCTCTGCGGCCCGTCCGCGACCTCGGGCGACAGCTCGACGCCGCGGTTGATCGGGCCGGGGTGGAGGATCACGCACTCCGGACGCAGCCACTCGGCCGCCTTCTTCGCGTTGAGCCCCCAGAGCTTCGAGTACTCGCGCGTGCCCGGGATGAGCGGGTCGCCGATGCGCTCGTGCTGGATGCGGAGCATCACCACCGCGTCCGCCCCCTCGATCGCCTCGCGGAGCCCGTAGTGCACCGTCGCGCCGAGGGCCTCGACGCCGGCGGGGATCATGGTGGGCGGCCCGCAGAGCCGCACCCGCGCGCCGAGCTTCGTCATGGCGTGGATGTCGGAGCGCGCGACCCGCGAGTGGCTGATGTCGCCCACGATGGCGACGGTCTTCCCCTCCAGCGTCCCGAGCTTCTCCCGCAGCGTGAAGCAGTCGAGGAGCCCCTGGCTCGGGTGCTCGTGCGCGCCGTCCCCCGCGGAGACGACCGCGCAGCCCACGTGCTCGGCGACGAGCTGGGGCGCGCCGCCCGCCGAGTGGCGGATGACGAGCACGTCCGGGCGCATCGCCTCGAGGTTCCGGGCGGTGTCGATGAGCGTCTCGCCCTTCGTCACGGAGGAGGACGAGGAGGTCCAGTTGAGCGCGTCGGCGGACAGGACCTTCGCGGCGATCTCGAAGGAGCTGCGCGTGCGGGTCGAGGCCTCGAAGAAGAGGTTCACGACCGACTTGCCCCGCAGGCTCGGCACCTTCTTGATGGGCCGCTGCAGGACCTCCTTCATGGAGACGGCGAGGTCGAGGACCTCGAGGATCTCCGCGCGCGAGTAGTCGGCGAGCGCGATGCAATGCTTGTGGCGACCGATCACGTCCCCCTCCTCTTCACGACGACGGCGTCCTCGGGGGCGCCGCCTTCGGTGAGCCGGACCTCGACGACGTCCTCGTCCGCGACCTGGAGGCGGACGCCGACGAAGTCGGCGGCGATGGGCAGCTCGCGCCCGCCGCGGTCGACGAGCACCGCGAGCCACACCCGGCGCGGGCGGCCGAAGTCCACGAGCTCGTCCAGCGCGGCGCGGACGGTCCGCCCGGTGTAGAGCACGTCGTCCACGAGCACGATGAGCTTGCCGGCGACCGGGAACCGGATGTCGGTCGGTCCGATGATGGGGGCCGCCCCTCGCTCCGAGAGGTCGTCGCGGTAGAGCGCGATGTCGAGCGTCCCGAGCGGCGGCTCCGCGCGGAGGCTCCGGGCGAGCTCGGCGCGAATCCGCTCCGCGAGGTGGACGCCCCCGCGGCGGATCCCGACGATGGCCACGTCGCGCGGCGCCGCGCCGGCGGCCCTCGCGCGCTCGGCGATCTCCTCGGCGAGCCGCTTCACGGCGCGCTGAAGCTCCTGTGCGTTCATCTCCACCTCCATCAGCGCTCCGGTCCCCAGTTCGGCCGGGAGAGGTCGCCGTCGACGTCGACCGTGAACACCCGCGTCCCCGTCCGATCGAGGAACGGGTACGTGACGGACCGCTCGTACTGGAAGGCGACGTGCAGCGTGGGCGGCGCCGCGTTCGCGTCGCGCTCCCAGGTCACGTCGGCGGGATCGACCACCACCGCCGGGACTCGGGCCGGGCCGCCGTAGGCGTCCACCCCGTCCACCTTCGCGAGCGTCTCGAGCTTGTGGACCATGTTCCGCACCAGCTCGGCGTCCCGCGGGTTCCGCACCGCCTGGTTGATGTACTCGTGGACGACCTGCTTCACCTCGTAGTGGACCACGTAGACCGGTCCCCACACCCAGAGCCAGTAGGCGCCGCCGCCGAGGCCGGCGAGGAGGACCAGGGTCACCCAGGAGACGGCGCCGCGCTCGGCGCGGCGGGGGCCCGAACGCGCGTCCCGAGGACGCGGCGCGCCGTGGGCGCGCGCGGGGTCGACGGGAGGGACGTGCATCGAGGTGGATCTTCTACCAGCTACTCGATGCGTTTGAAAAGGCGATCGAGCCGGGGCCCGCGGCCGTCGCCCCGGAGCCCTCCCCCGTCCCCCCAGCTCCAGAACACGACCGTCGCCCGCCCGGCGATGTGATCGAACGGCACCTGCCAGCCGCCCTCGCCCCGGCTGTCGGCCGAGCGATCTCGGTTGTCCCCCAGCACGAACACGTGGCCGGGCCGGACGATCTCGAACGGCCCTTCCCGCGCGGCGAGGCGCGCGCGCCGGCACTGGAGCACGTCGTAGGTCGCGACGCCCGCGGCCGCGCCCGTCTGCCAGCTCGCCTCCGCACCGGCGGCGTCCGCGGCGTCCGGCCGCGCCAGCTCGCCGCGCGCGAGCGCCTCGCGGTAGCGGCGGCAGGTGTCCGAGAAGAGCGCCCCGGTGGCGTCGCTCCGCTCCTCGTAGGGGAGCTCTCCATCGGGGGAGCGCGGCTGCGGCACGCCGTTCACGTAGAGGACCTGCTCCCGGAGCTCGATCACGTCGCCCGGAACGCCCGCCACGCGCTTCACGTAGTCCTTCGCCGGCTCGCGGGGGTTCTCGAACACGATGACGTCCCCGCGCCTGGGCACGCCGAGCTCCAGGAGTCGCAGGTGCGTGAAGGGGACCCGGATCGCGTAGGCGAGCTTCGAGACGAAGATGTGGTCCCCGACGAGGAGCGTCGGGACCATCGAGCCCGAGGGGATCCTGAAGGCCTCGACCACGAAGCCGCGCAGGAAGAGCGCGACGACCACCGCCACGAGCATCGACTCGGCGTACTCCCGCCAGAGCGGCCGCGCGCGCCGGGCGAGGTGCACCTCCCACAGCGCGTCGAGCGCGCGCAGGGCGGCCGAGAGCCGCGCGGGCTCGCCCTCCGCCGCGGCCGCGTCCACCTCGTCGGCGGCGGCGAGGATCTCCGCGCGGGCCGCCCCGAGCCTTCGGGCGTCGCGGGCCGCGAGCCGGCGGGCGTCGCGCGCGAAGCGGCGCGCGTCCTTGCGAGCCCGGGCGAGCCGGCGGGCGTCGCGATCCACGCCGGCGCTACTCCTCGACCTTCAGCACGGCGAGGAAGGCCTCCTGCGGGATCTCCACCGAGCCGACCTGCTTCATGCGCTTCTTGCCCTCCTTCTGGCGCTCGAGGAGCTTGCGCTTGCGGCTGATGTCGCCACCGTAGCACTTCGCGATGACGTCCTTGCGGAAGGCCTTCACCGTCTCGCGGGCGATGATCTTCGCCCCGATCGCCGCCTGGATGGCGACCTCGTACATCTGCTTCGGGATGACCTCGCGGAGCCGCTGGCAGAGCTCGCGGCCGCGGTGGTAGGCGCGCTCCCGGTGGACGATGACGCTGAGGGCGTCGACCGGCTCGCCGTTGATGAGGATGTCGAGCTTCACGAGGTCGGCCTCCTCGTAGCCCTTCAGCTCGTAGTCGAGGCTCGCGTACCCGCGCGACACGCTCTTCAGCTTGTCGAAGAAGTCGAAGACCACCTCGGCGAGCGGGATGTCGTAGGTGATCTGGACGCGCTTCGTGCCGACGTACTTGAGGTCGCGCTGCACCCCGCGCCGGTCCTGGCAGAGCTGCAGGATCGCGCCCACGTCGTCGGTGCGGGCGTGGATGTGGCAGGTGAGGTGCGGCTCCTCGAGCTTCGCGATCCGCTGGACCGGCGGGAGCTTCGCGGGGTTGTCGATCTCCAGCACCTCGCCCAGCGTGTCGGTCACGCGGTAGACGACCGAGGGCGCGGTGGTGATGAGGGCGAGGTTGTACTCGCGCTCGAGCCGCTCCTGGACGATCTCCATGTGCAGGAGCCCCAGGTAGCCGCAGCGGAAGCCGAACCCGAGCGCGGTCGAGGTCTCGGGCTCGAAGGTGAAGGCGGAGTCGTTGAGGCGCAGCTTCTCGAGCGCGTCGCGGAGCTGCTCGTAGTCCTTCGCCTCGATGGGGAAGACGCCGGAGAAGACCATCGGCTTCACGACCTTGAAGCCGGGGAACGGGTCCTCGGTGGGCCGGTCCGCCTCGGTGACGGTGTCGCCGACCTTGGCGTCCTGGACGTCCTTCACGTTGGCGACGACGATCCCCACCTCGCCCGCCGTGAGCTGCTGCACCGGCATCGCGAACGGCGCGAAGATGCCGAGCTCCTGGATCTCGAACCGCTTCTTGTTCGAGACGAGCTGGATCTTCTGCTTCGGCGCGAGCGTCCCCTCGAACACGCGGACCAGCATGACGACGCCGCGGTACGAGTCGTACCAGGAGTCGAAGATGATCGCCTTGAGCGGCGCCTCGGGATCGCCCTTCGGCGGCGGCACCTTGCGGACGATCTCCTCGAGGATCTCCCCGATGCCGATGCCCTCCTTGGCCGAGGCCGGCACCGCCTCCGAGGCGTCGAGGCCGATGACCTCCTCGATCTCGGCGCGCACGCCGGGGACGTCCGCGCTCGGCAGGTCGACCTTGTTGATGACCGGGATGATCTCGAGGTCGTGGTCGAGCGCCTGGTAGACGTTCGCGAGCGTCTGCGCCTCGACGCCCTGGGTGGCGTCGACGACGAGGATCGCGCCCTCGCACGCGGCGAGCGAGCGCGACACCTCGTAGGCGAAGTCCACGTGACCGGGGGTGTCGATGAGGTTCAGCTCGTAGTCCTTCCCGTCGCGGGCGCGGTAGCGCATGCGGACGGTCTGGGCCTTGATGGTGATCCCGCGCTCGCGCTCGAGCTCCATGTTGTCGAGGAACTGCGCCTGCGCGTGCCGCTCACTCACGGTCCCGGTGTGCTCGAGGAGGCGATCCGCGAGCGTGGACTTGCCGTGATCGATGTGGGCGATGATCGAGAAGTTGCGGATGTGCGCGTTCGACTGGGGCATGGAACGCGGGGCTTGTAACACGCGCGTTCCCCAGGGGCCACGCCGCCCTCCACGACCTGCCTCGCTCCGGCGGCCGCTTCGAGCGGCCGAGCCCCGCGGCAACGCGGCACGCTCGGATGGCAGGCCGACGTGATATCGGTCCGCCGCGCTCGGCATCACGCGCCTCGCGGAGGCGAGCCGAGGAGCCCTGGCGCGCGCGACCCGCGCCGCGTCCCGATGAACCCGGTCGCTTGCACCCCACCCTGGCTCACCCTTAAGAGGAGCCCCTGCAATACCCGTGGGTTGTGTTGATATACGTGTATGGCACCATATATTGTAGTCACGCGTTGACATCAGGCGGTCGGCTGGTAGAGTTAGCGGTCGGGAGTACGGCGGCGTCGCAAGGGCGAAGGGCGGAAATGCGGCGCTACGCGAGGGGAAATCCAAGACATCGCTGCCTCTGACAGAGGCGGCTGGTAGACCTTCGGCACACCACTGAGGGATGCCGCAGGCACGTTCGATCGGCCGGCCGCACGCGTGAACGCGTGTGCGCCGTAGGGGCAGGCGTTTGCCCGCGCTCACCGGGAGCGCGCGGGGCGGAGGACGAGGGACATGATGGAGCGCGAAGTCACGGGGCAGAGGCCGAGGGGCACGCGGTCGGCGAAGAAGAGCGCGCGGAAGGGGCTCGCGATCCCGCGCACCTTCACGACGAAGGGAGTGGATCCGGCGGAGGAGCTGGTCTGGGAGACGCGCACGGCCCAGATCAACGGCGAGGGCGGCGCCATCATCTTCGAGCAGCGGGACGTCGAGGTCCCGAAGAGCTGGTCGATGCTGGCGACGAACGTCGTCGCGTCGAAGTACTTCCGGGGTTCCATCGGCTCCCCTGCCCGGGAGCGGTCCGTGAGGCAGCTCGTCGGCCGGGTCGTCTCGACGATCGCCGCCTGGGGCCGCAAGGACGGCTACTTCGCCACGGAGGAGGACGCGGCCGCGTTCGAGGCCGAGCTCGCCCACCTCGTGTACCGGCAGAAGATGAGCTTCAACTCGCCGGTCTGGTTCAACGTCGGCGTGGAGGAGCACCCGCAGTGCTCCGCCTGCTTCATCAACTCCGTCGGCGACTCGATGGACTCCATCCTCCGGCTCGCCCACACCGAGGGGATGCTCTTCAAGTACGGCTCCGGCGCCGGCTCGAACCTGTCGAAGATCCGCTCCTCGAAGGAGCTCCTCTCGGGCGGCGGCGAGGCCTCCGGACCGGTCTCGTTCATGCGCGGCTTCGACGCCTTCGCCGGCGTCATCAAGTCGGGCGGCAAGACGCGGCGCGCCGCGAAGATGGTGATCCTCGACGCCGATCACCCGGACATCGGCGAGTTCATCGCCTGCAAGTCGGACGAGGAGAAGAAGGCCTGGGCCCTCATCGACGCCGGCTACGACGGCGGCTTCAACGTGAAGGGCGGCGCCTACGACTCGGTGTTCTTCCAGAACGCGAACCACTCGATCCGCGTCACCGACGCGTTCATGCGCGCCGTCCACGAGGACCGGCCCTGGGAGCTCACGGCCCGCACGGACGGCAAGGCCCTCGAGACCGTCCGCGCGCGGGACCTCATGAAGCAGGTGACCGAGGCGGCCTGGCTCTGCGGTGATCCGGGCATGCAGTTCGACACCACCATCAACGCCTGGCACACGTGCCCGGGCACGGACCGCATCAACGCGTCGAACCCGTGCTCCGAGTACATGTTCCTCGACGACTCGGCCTGCAACCTCGCGTCGCTGAACCTCATGCACTTCCGCGGGATCGACGGCGCGTTCGACGTCGAGTCCTTCAAGCGCGCGGTGGACCTCACCATCCTCGCGCAGGAGATCCTGGTCTCCAACGCGAAGTACCCGACCGAGCGGATCGGGCAGAACAGCGAGGCCTACCGGCCCCTCGGGCTCGGGTACGCGAACCTCGGCGCGCTGCTCATGGCGAGCGGCCTGCCGTACGACTCCGACGGCGGCCGCGCCTGCGCGGCGGCGATCACCGCGCTCATGACGGGCGAGGCGTACGCGATGAGCGCCCGCATCGCGGAGCGCATGGGGCCGTTCGCCGGGTACGAGAAGAACCGCGAGCCGTTCCTCGGGGTCGTCCGCAAGCACTCGAACCACGTGGACCGCATCGACCCGACCTTCGTCGAGCGCCCGCTGCTCGACGCGGCGCGGGACGCCTGGAGCGACGCGCTCCGGATCGGGACCCAGAGCGGCTACCGGAACGCGCAGGTCACCGTCCTCGCGCCTACCGGCACCATCGGGTTCATGATGGACTGCGACACCACGGGCATCGAGCCGGACATCGCGCTCGTGAAGTACAAGAAGCTCGTCGGCGGCGGCGTGCTCAAGATCGTCAACAACACCGTCCCGCTCGCGCTCCAGCGGCTCGGGTACTCGGCCGAGTCCATCGCCTCGGTCCTCCAGTTCATCGACGAGGTCGAGACGATCGAGGGCGCGCCCGAGCTCCGCGACGTGCACCTGCCGGTGTTCGACTGCGCGTTCAAGCCGCAGAACGGCACCCGCTCGATCCACTACATGGGCCACATCCGCATGATGGGCGCGGTCCAGCCGTTCCTCTCGGGGGCCATCTCGAAGACCGTCAACATGCCCACGAACGCGACGCCGGAGGACATCGAGACGGCGTACGTCGAGGCCTGGAAGCTCGGGCTCAAGGCCATCGCGGTCTACCGCGACGGCTGCAAGCGGAGCCAGCCGCTCAACACCGGCAAGGCCAAGGAGGAGAAGCGCGAGCCCACGGGCGAGCGGCTCGCGCGGCGGCGCCTCCCCGACGAGCGCCGCTCGATCACGCACAAGTTCTCGATCGGCGGGCACGAGGGGTACATGACCGTCGGCATGTACGACGACGGCGCGCCGGGCGAGGTCTTCATCACGATGGCGAAGGAGGGGTCGGTGGTCTCCGGCCTCATGGACTCCTTCGCGACCTCCATCTCCATGGCCCTCCAGTACGGCGTCCCGCTGCGGGTGCTCTGTGACAAGTTCAGCCACATGCGGTTCGAGCCGTCGGGCTTCACCGGCAACCCGGACATCCCGATCGCGAAGTCGATCTCCGACTACCTGTTCCGCTGGCTCGCGCTGAAGTTCCTCCCGAGCGAGGAGACCGCCTCCACCGAGACCGCCGCGAACGCGCTGCCGCCGGGCGCCGCTCCGGCCGCGCCCTCCGCTCGCGCGGCGCAGCAGACCGTCGACGCGAAGCCGCTCCCGGCGGCGACGCAGGCAAACGGCACGAACGGCATCCAGACCGCGTACAAGCGCGAGAGCGACGCACCGCCCTGCCCGACCTGCGGCTCGATCACGGTCCGGAACGGCGCCTGCTACAAGTGCGTGAACTGCGGGTCCACCACCGGCTGCAGCTAGCCTCCGCCCGACCTCCGCCGCGGATCGCGGCGGCCTGACATCACGCGCGCCGGGGCGGACCTTCCGCTCCGGCGCGCGCCGTTCTCGGCCCGCCCACGTCGGGGTTTCCGGTGCGGGCAGAGGTCGCGTTCTTGCTCGGGGTTCCTCGGGGTCGGGGTCGGGGTCGGGGTCGGGGTCGGGGTCGGGGTCGAGGTCGAGGTCGAGGTCGCGGGTCGCGGGTCGAGGTCGAGGGTCGAGCAACGGACCGCCGAGCGTCCCCTCCACCAGCCAGCGCCGGGTCCCTCCTCCCCTGCCCCGGTTTCACCCTCCGCGATGCGTTGCCTGGACGATCGGGACGCCGAACGTTCGTGGCGGAGGTCCCCCATGACCGCGCGTGCCGCCACCGCCCTCCTGCTCCTCCTCGCGGGGGGCTGCGGCTTCTCGCGGGGCGCGGTGCTCGCGCGCCGGGTCGAGCCCGGGCCGCCGCTGGAGGATCCCGGGTCGGAGGCGTACAGGCTGTGGCACGACGGCGCCGGCTGGCATCTGCGGGCGCGGTCCGACCTGCCCCGGCGATTCCACGGCGAGATCGCGGGCGCCGGCCGGGTGACCCCGCAAGGCGTGGCGCCGGACGCGGTGAGCGCGGGCGGCGGCCGCGTCCGCTTCTCGTTCCTGGCGGGAGACGAGGCCGGGTTCGACTTCGGGGGAGGCTGCGTGAACGTGGCGCTCTACATCGACGAAGATCCGCGTCCGCTCCGCGTGTTCATCGGCGCGTTCGGCGCCGCCCCGGGACGGGTGCCGTACCGGGTCTGCCCGTAGGGCTCCGGGCTGCGGCGCGCGGGGCAGGAGCCGGCGCGATCAGCGAAACTCGCGCGCGCGGTTCCCCACCTGCGGGGCGAGCGCGAGCGGCGCGACCGAGCTCACGCGCACGTTCACGACCTCCCCGCTCCGCTCCACCCGGCCGCGCGCGACGAGGAACGGCGCGCCGCGCACCACCGGCCGGAAGCGTTCGTAGACGTCGGGCATCACGACGAGGTTCGCGATCCCCGTCTCGTCCTCGAGGCTCAAGAACACGATCCCCGCGGCGGTCTGGGGTCGCTGCCGGACGATGACGAGCCCGGCGACCTCCACCGGGGCACGGTCCGGGAGGCGAGCGAGCTCGCGCGCGGTGCGCACGGTCGCGCTCGGGAGCGCGGCGCGGAGGACCGCCATCGGGTGGCCGCGCACCGAGACGCCGGTGGTCGTGAAGTCGGCGGAGACCTCCTCCTCGGCGCTCGCCTGCGGCAGCGCCGTGTCCGGCTCCGCCGGGGTCACGCCCGCGAACAGGTCGCCCCCGTCCGCCTCCATCGCGAGGCTCCGCCACACCGCGCTGCGCCGATCCGGCGCGAGCGGTCCCAGGACGTCCGCCTCCGCGAGCCGCACGAGCCAGGCGCGCGAGACGCCCGCGCGGCGCACGAGGTCTCCGAGGTCCGCGAACGGCCGCGCGCGCCGGGCCGCGACGATCGCGTCGCCCACGTCGCGCGGCAGCCCGCGCACGAGGTGGAGCCCGAGCCGGAGCGCAGGCGTGTCGCCGGGAGCCGCAGGCGCGCACCTCGCGCCCTCGAGCGCGCTCTCCCAGCCGCTGGCGCAGACGTCGATCCCCCGCACCTCGACCCCGTGCCGCTTCGCGTCCTCGATGAGCGTGTGCGGCGCGTAGAAGCCCATCGGCTGGCTGTTCAGGAGGGCGCAGGCGAAGGCGGCGGGGTGGTAGCGGCGGATCCAGGCGGACGCGTAGACGAGCAGCGCGAACGACGCGGAGTGCGACTCCGGGAAGCCGTACCCGGCGAACCCGAGCAGCTGGTGGAAGATGAGCTCCGCGTCCGCCGCGGAGATGCCGCGCTGCTCCATGCCCGCGAGGAGGCGTGCCCGCATCGCGGCGAGCTTCTCGTGCGAGCGCCGGTGCGTCATGAGGCGGCGCAGCTCGTCGGCCTCGCCGGGCGTGAACCCCGCCGCGACCACGGCGAGGCGCATGATCTGCTCCTGGAAGAGCGGCACGCCGAGGGTCTTCGCGAGGACGGGCTCGAGCGGCGGGTACGGATAGCGGACCTGCTCCTTGCCGTCGCGCCGGCGCAGGTACGGGTGGATCATCCCGCCCTGGATCGGGCCGGGGCGCACGATCCCGACCGAGATGACGAGGTCGTAGAAGTTCCGGGGCTTGAGCCGCGGGGCGAGCGACATCTGCGCGCGGGACTCGATCTGGAACACGCCGATCGAGTCCGCCTTGCAGAGCATGTCGTAGACGGCCGGGTCCTCGGAGGGGATGGTCGCGAGCGAGTCCGGGTGTGGCCACTGGCCTGCCGCGGCGCCCGCCTCGCGACGGTCAGGGGGACCGAGCGCCGGCGCCGGCCGATGGGCGGCGAGGAGCGCGAGCGCGCGAGAGAGCGCGGTGAGCATGCCGAGCCCGAGGAGATCGACCTTCAGCAGATCGAGATCGGCGAGATCGTCCTTGTCCCACTGGACGATGGTCCGCCCGGGCATGGCGGCGGGCTCGATGGGCACCGTCTCGCAGAGCGGCCGGCGCGTGATCACGAACCCGCCGACGTGGATCGAGAGGTGGCGCGGGAACCCTTGCAGCTCGCGCGCAAGGTCGAGCGTCATCCGCACCCGCTCCGAGGCCTCGACGTCGAGCCCCGCCTGCGCGAGGAGCTCCGGCCCGACCTGCGAGAGGTCCTCGTACATCCCGACGAGCTTCGCGAGCCGATCGACCTGCGCGAGCGACAGGCCGAGCGCCTTGCCCACGTCCCGGAGCGCGGACTTGCCCCGGTAGGAGATGACCTCGCAGACCATGCCGGCGCGATCGCGCCCGTACCGCTCGTAGACGTACTGGATCACCTCCTCGCGCCGCTCGTGCTCGAAGTCGACGTCGATGTCCGGCGGCTCCCCGCGCTCCGCCGAGATGAACCGCTCGAACAGGAGCCCCATGCGGACGGGGTCGATCGCGGTGATGCCGAGCACGAAGCAGACCGCGGAGTTCGCAGCGCTGCCGCGCCCCTGGCACAGGATCCCGCGCGATCTCGCGAAGCGAACGATGTCCCAGACCGTGAGGAAGTAGCTCGCGTACCCGAGCTGCTCGACGAGCTCGAGCTCCCTCGCGAGCTGCCGGGCGACCTCCTCCGGAGGCGCCCCGCCGTAGCGCCAGCGCGCCCCTTCGCGCACGAGCTCGCGGAGGAGCGCCATGCCGGTGACGGGTTCGACTGAGTCGTCCGAGGTCGAGGTCGAGGTCGAGGTCGAGGTCGAGGTCGAGGTCGAGGTCGGGGTCGGGGTCGGGGTCGGGGTCGAGGTCGTTCGCAACGAGCGGTTCGGCACCGGCGCGACGGCGCGCTCGTCCTGGGGCGGGCTCGACATGGCGACCGCCGCGCCGCCGGCGAGGGCGGTGCGATCGACGACGACGGGCGGCAGCGGGTGCTCGCCCCGGATCTCCTCCATCCGGAACCGGCACGTCTCCGCGATCTCCCCCGCGGCCTCGAGCCCCTCGGGGAAGTCGCTCCACAGCCGCGCCATCTCCTCGGGGCCCTTCAACGTCCGCTCCGCGTTCGGGAAGAGGCGGCGGCCCGCGCGATCGACGGTGGTCCCGTGGCGGACGCAGGTGAGCACGTCCTGCAACACCTGCCGGCGCCGGTCGTGCGTGTGGACGTCGTTCGTGACCGCGACGCGGATCCCGAGCCGCCGGCCGATGGCGCGCGCCGCGAGCACGCGCGCCTCCTCGCCCGCCACCCGGTGGCGCGCGACCGCGAGCGCGAGGCGCGCGCCGAAGATCTCCTTCAGCCGCGCGGCCGCGTCGCCGTCGGCGCCGGGATAGAGCGCGAAGAGCCCCCGCGCGCGCCCCGCCACCGCGTCGAGCGCGAGGACGACCTCCTCGCGCGGGCGCCGCGGCGCCGCCCGCGCCGGATCCTCCGCCCCGTGGGCGCGCGTCGCCAGCCGGCACAGGCCCGCGTACCCCTCACGGTCCTGAGCGAGCAGCACGAGCCGCGCCGGGCGGCCCGGCGTGAGCCCCGTCACGACGAGCTCCGCGCCGACGACGAGCGGGAACCCGCGCCGCTTGGCCTCGGTGTGCGCACGGACGATCCCGTACAGCCCGCTCACGTCGGTGAGCGCGAGCGCCGAGAGCCCGAGCTCCGCGGCGCGAGCGACGAGCTCCTCGGGATGGCTCGCGCCCTCGAGGAAGGAGAAGCAGGAGTGGCAGCGGAGCTCCGCATACGGCGGCCCCGCAGGCCGCGGCTCCCGCCGCGCTCCGGGAGCGCCGACCTCGCCCGTGTCGATCCTGCGTCGCTCGTGGTTCACGTCAGTCGAAGTATCCGTGCAGGTAGAGCCGCCCGTCGGCGGCGTCGCGGTACACCCAGCAGTCCCCCAGGCCGTCGAGCCGGACGCGGTAGTAGTCGCGATCGAACGGCGCGGGCACCCACCACTCCCCCCGCAGCCGCTCCGGCCCCTCCATCGCGAGCACCGCGCGCGCGCGTCCCTCCACCCGGAGCGCCGTCACGCGTCCCCCCTCGCCTTCCGCCTGGATCGGCGTGGGGGGATCCACGAGCCGCGTCGGCCGTGGCTCGGCCGCGGACGGCGCGAGCGCGCCGGCGCCAGGCGAGCCGCCGAGGCTCCGCAGGGCGGAGGCGCGCGCGACGGCGGGGCGGAACGGAACGGCGCGGTACGCGGCCTCGGGGCGGTACCGCTCGACCGGCTCGGCCGCGAAGATCGCGCCCTCGCCGAGCCGGACCCCGAGCCGCGCGAGGACGGTCTCGAGCGCGGCGAGCGCCTCGGGGCGATCGTCGATCGCGAGCTGCTCCACCGCGATCGGCGCGACCTCGATCGCGGCGAGCTCGACGGCGGTCACCGCCCCGGGGAGCCGCAGCGAGAACACGTGCTCCTTCGCCGGCACGAGCCAGCGCGCGGCGGAGGCGGTCGGCTGCGCGAGCGGTACGATGACCCGCTCCTCGCCGCGCGGATCGAGCTTCAGGACCACCTTGAGCCGCGTCGCACCGAGGCCGCGCCCGGCGAGGCGCGCGGCGACCCGGTCGGCGAGCCGCTTCAGCGCGAAGAGGAGCGGCTCGGCGCTCTCCGCGGGCGCCTCGAGCTCGAGCGCCTCGACCGGCAGCGTCTCCGGCAAGTAGGGAGAGAGCGGGGTGTCGTCCTCTCCGCGGGCGAGGCGGGCCGCCGCAACGCCGTCCGGCCCGAACCGGTGCGCGAGGGTGCCCGCCGGGAGCCGCGCGAGCGCGCCCGCGTCGGCGATCCCGAGCCCGCGGAGCCGCGCCGTCACCGCCGGCGTTAGCCCGAGCGCCTCGAGCGGGAGCGCGGCGATCGCCCCCGCGGTCGCCCCGGGCGCGACGTGGAGGAGCTCCCCGGTGCGGGCGGAGAACGCGCCGTGCCGCACGAGCGCACGCGCCGCCGCGCGACCGTCCGCGACCGCCGCGCGCGCCGCGTACCCCATCTCCGCCGCCGCGGCGATCGCGCGCTCCGCGAGGACCCGCTCTCCGGCGTCTGGCGAGGCGTTCCGCCCCGCGCCTCCGGCGAGGAGCCCGGCGGCGCTCGCGTCGAGGAGCACCACGTCCGGCGCGCACGGCTCGACCGCGGGCGCGAGCAGGAGCACCGCCTCGGCGACCGCGCGCAGCGCAGCGCGATCGGCCGCGGGATCGAGCGGGACCGTGCGCAGCCGGCCGCACGCGGCGAGCGCCTCCGACAGCGTGGCTCCCGGGCGGACGCCGTCGGCGGCCGCCGCGCCATCGCAGTGCACGATCCGACCCTCGGAGACGACCGCCAGCGGCCCGTCGCAGCCGTCGGCGCGCTGGCGCCGCGCCCGCTGGAGCGGCAGCTCGGGGAGGCACAGCGCGATGACGCGCAGCCCGCTCGCCTCACGCCGCATCGCCATCCTCCGGGTCCGCCACCCGAGGGCGCCACGATCCGCGCACCCCGGCGGCGCGCGAGAGGAGCGACGCGCCGCCCGCCCACGCTGCCTCGTCCGCCGCGTGCCGCTGGCGCCCCACGATCCGTCCGTCCTCGGCGGTCAGCTCGAGCCGCACGGCCACCGGCACGCGGAGCGCCGTCCCGCCGACCGCAGCGAGCCACAGCCCCACCGCCCCGCCTTTCTCGGCGGCCGCCTGGAGGCGGCGCGCGGCCGCGTCCGCCCCGCGCACCGCGCGCGCGACGGGCACGTCGACCGCCACGGCCGCGAACGCGCCCGAGGCGAGGAGCGCCTCCGCGGCCCACAGCGCGACGAGCGCGGGGTCGCGCGCCGGCCCCTCGGCGGACGTGCGCGGCGGGGGCCGCACGACGAGCAGGCGCGCGAGGTCGACCCCGAGCGCCGCGGCCGCCGGCGGATACAGCTCGCCTCGGCCATCGACGTAGGCGGCGAGGTCTCCCGGTCCCAGCGCCGCGAAGAGCGCCAGCGCGATCGCGGTCTTCCCGCTCGCCCGCCCGCCCGCCAGCTCCGTGAGCGCTCCGCGGCGAAAGCCGCCCTCGGGCAGGAGCGCGTCGATCTCGGGGCGACCGCACGCGAGCGCACCCGCCCGCCGAGCGGGGCGCCGCTCGATACGACGGATCTCGTCGCGGAGCCGCTCTACCAGCTGATGACGCTCCGCACCCGCCGACATGCCGCCGCTGCCTCCGCCCAGGAACATAACTGCTCACGCGTTCAGGTCGCAAGGCGTAGCAACTCGCTCTGACACGCGGGGACGTGATGCTCACCCTATGCGCACACCAGAGAGCCACGGCAGTTCGGCCGGGCTCCGTCATTCGGAGCAGGGAGGGTATTGGAATGAAGCGTCTTGGATGGGGAACCGTGGCCGGTATCGGCGTCGCAGGCCTTCTCGTCGCGGGCATCCCCGCGCACGCGCAGTCGGGCTCGACGGCCGGCTCCACGACCAGCGGCCAGTCGAGCGACGACAGGATGGGCGGCTCGACGTCGTCTCAGAGCGGCACCACGTCGTCCCAGAGTGGCTCGTCACAGAGCGGCTCGTCACAGAGCGGCTCGACCATGGGCACGGGCACGGGGTCCAGCAGCACGGCGACCGACATGGGCACCGGCTCCAGCGCCTCTGCCAGCGACACGTCCATGAGCAAGAACGAGCTCACGGGCAAGGTCGAGAAGTTCGACCGTGACACGAAGGAGCTCACGCTCGCGAACAGCGACAAGAAGCTGAAGGTGAGCGACAGCACGCGCGTGATGAAGGACGGGCAGCGCGCCTCCCTCAGCGACATCAAGGAAGGCGACCAGGTCCGCGCCAGCTTCTCCGGCTCGGGCGACACGCTGCAGGTGAACCGCATCGACGTGATGACCGCCGGGTCGATGGGCACCGGCACCGGCATGGGCACGGGTACTGGCACGGGCACGACGACGACCACGCCGCCCTCGGACACCAGCACGGGCACGGGCACCGGCACGGGCACGACGACCACGCCGCCCTCGGACACGGGAACGGGCACGACGCGGCCTCCGTCGGACTCGGGCACGACGGGCTCCGGCTCGAGCGGCACCACTCCGCCCCCGAGCAAGGGCTACTAGCTAATCCCGGCAGGATGAACGAAGGGCGGGCGGCCGCAGGGGCGCCCGCCCTTTTGCTGTGTCGCACCTGCGCGCGCGAAGCGAGCCGCCGGGGCGACGCCGCGGAAGCGGCGAAGCCGCTCGCGGCGGCGCACGGGACCCGGCGAGCGGGGGCGGGGCCCCGACGAGCTTCGCTCGGCGGGGCGGGGGGCGCAGCCCCCCGTTAGATGGACGCGCGCTTCGCGGCGCCGTCGCGCTCCTGCGCGGCGATCTCGGCGCGGACCTTCTCCATGTCGAGCGTCCGGACCTGGCGGATGAGATCCTCGAGGGCGGCCTCCGGCAGCGCGCCCGGCTGGGAGAACAGGAGCACCTTGTCCCGCAGGATCATGAGCGTGGGGATGGAGCGGATGTCGAACGCACCGGCCAGCTCCTGCTCGACCTCGGTGTTCACCTTGCCGAAGGTGATGTCCGGGTGCTTCCCCGCGACCTTCTCGTACGTCGGTCCGAACACCCGGCACGGCCCGCACCAGGGCGCCCACCAGTCGATGAGGACGATGCCGTCCTTCTCGACCGTCTCCTTGAAGTTCTTGCCGGTGATCTCGACCGTCGTGTTCCCCATCTCCAATCCCTTTCAGCGCCCCCCGCCGTCCATCGGCCCTCGGCGCCACACGAAAGATTGGACCCGCCGGTCTGCGAAAGGATTCAGGGCGTCCACGGGCGGCGCGGCGCCCAGGGACGCCCCTCCAGGGCCGGCGGAGCGGCGAGCGACGTGCCGGCGGTACCCCGTCCAGCACGCCGCCCGTGCGAGCGCTCGGATCAGCGCGAGGGCGGATACTTGTGCAGCTTCCGCTGCAGCGAGCGCCGGTGGATCCCGAGCCGCCGTGCGGCCTCGGAGATGTTGCCGCCGCAGTCGGTGAGCACGCGCTGGATGTGCTCCCACTCGGCGCGCGCGAGCGAGGGCGTCTCGACGCCGGACTGCTTCGCGGTGTTCGTGCCGTTCAGCGCGGCAAGGATCTCGTCGGCGTCGGCCGGCTTCGGGAGATACCCGACGGCTCCCTCGCGGACCGCCTCCACCGCCGTGGAGATGCTGCCGTAGCCGGTGAGCATGAGCACGCGGGTCGCGGGATCGTGCCGGCGCAGCTCCTTCAGCAGATCGAGCCCGCCTCCGCCCGGCATGCGCAGGTCGAGGACGGCCATCTCCGGCGACTCCTTCGCCGCCTCGCGCAGCGCCTCGTCGGCGCTCCCGGCGGTGCGGACCTCGTAGCCGCGGGCGCGGATGGCCGTCGCCAGGCGTTCGCGCAGGACCTCGTCGTCGTCCACGAGCAGGATGCTCGGCAGCGTCTCGTGCGTCGTCCCTTCGATGTTCATGTGCCGCTCCTCTCGGCGGCCTCCGCCGCCGGCAGATCGATGCAGGCCTCGGTCCCGACTCCGGGGCGCGAGGTGATTTGAAAGCTTCCCCCCAGCTGCTCGACGAGGGCCCGGGTGAGGAACAGCCCGAGCCCCATGCCCTCCCCCGGACTCTTGGTGGTGAAGAACGGCTCGCCGACGCGCCGGAGCACGTCGGTCGTCATGCCGCGCCCGCGGTCCACCACCCGCGCGCGAACCCAGCCCTCCGTCGCCGCGAGCCGCAGCGTCACGCGCTCGTCCGGAGGCGAGGCCTGGATACCGTTCTTGAGCAGGCCCCGGAGCGCGTCGCCGAGCGCGCGCGGCGGCCCGACGAGGCACGCGTCGAGCGAGCCCTCCTCGGGCGCGAGCTCGACGCGCTCTCGCGCCGGAAGCCCGTCGAGCGCGGTCTCCACCCAGACGCGCACGCTCATCGGCGCGAGCGGCTCTCCGGCGTGCTCGCCCGCGTTGGCGGACATGCGATCGAGGATGTCGCGGCAGCGCCCCACCTGCTCGCGGACGAGCTGGAGGTCGCCGCGCACCTCGGCGGGCACGTCCTCGGGCAGCGAGCGCTGCAGCTCCTTCGCCACGACCGCGATCGTGGAGAGCGGCGTGGAGAGCTCGTGCGCCGCGCCCGCGGCGAGCGTCGCGAGCGAGGCCAGCTTCTCGCGCCGATCCACGAGCGCCCGCGCCTGCTGCAGCTCCCGCTCGCGCGCGGCGAGCGCACGCGAGACGCGCTGGACGAAGAACACGATGAACACCGACGCGATCGCGAACGCGACCCACATGCCGCGCAGGTGCGAGTCCATCATCTGCGCCGGGTCCATGTGCGTGCGGATGTGGTGCGCCGGCGAGGTCGCCTCTTCGTGAAAATAGAGCGACGCGAACCCCGCGAGGCTCGCCACCATCAGCGTCCAGGACCAGCGCGGCGGCAGGAGGACCGCCCCGAGCGCGACGTTCACGAGGTAGAGCGTCGAGAACGGGTTCGAGGCGCCGCCGGTGAGATCCAGGAGGACGGTGAGCACCGCGGCGTCGAGGAACATGACGGCCGCGACGCTCGCGCTCGTGGCGTTCGGGCTGGCGTGCTGCGCCCACGCGCGGAGCGCGAGGTTGCCGCCGACCTCGAGCACGAGCATCGCGACGAGCGGCACGAGGGGGACGCCGATGTGCGTCCACGACGAGGCGCCGACCACGATCACGACCTGGCCGAGGATCGCCCACCAGTGGAGCTGGACGATCCAGGAGAGGTTCAGCCGCGCGCGCCCGACGCGCGTCTCGCCGTGCGGCGTCGCGTGCTGTAGGACGGGGGGGGTCGCGGGTGCTTCCACGGTCGCCATCTGGGACTGCGGCACGCGCATCAGCCGATACCTCCAGGCGAAACTACCACACCCGAACGCGTGCGGCGCCGGCCGCGACCCGTTGCCGCAGACGTGCGCCACGGCGCGGCTGCTTGACGCATGTCGCGCGCTGACCGTAGGTTGCCACCCCCGTGAGAGGCCGCCGCCGAACCGTCGCTGCCGTGCTCGCCGATGCGTTCGCGCACTGGCCCGCCGCGGAAGGGGCAGCGCTCATCACCGCCTTCGCCGATGCCTGCGGACCGCGCCTCGCGCGCGAGGTCTCGATGCGAGGCCTGCTGCGCGACGGCCGCCTCCTCGTGCTCGTTCGCTCGGAGGAGTGGGCGGCTCAGCTCGTCGCCCTCGAGAGGCCGCTGTGCGAGCGCGTGAACGCTCGCCTCGGTCGCGCCGTCGCGCGCGGGCTCGAGGTGCGCGTGGCCCCGGAGCCCTGATGCGCACGGGAGCGCCGACGCGCGCCCGGACGCTCGCCGCGCTCGCGTGCTCGGTCGCGGCTCTCCTCCAGGGGTGCGCCTCGCCGCGTTCTCCTGGCGCCTCCGCTCCCGCCCCACGTTCGTCCGAAGCTGCGCCGCCGCGCACGGCGGCGCCCGCGCAGGGGAGCTACGGCCCCGAGCCGGAGACGGCGCTCGCCCCCGTCGAGCAGCGGCTCCTCGAGGTCGCGCGCGCGCGCCTGGGCGGCGCGCAGTCCTCCGGGGCGCTCTCGCTCGCGGCGCGAGAGCTCGCGGCCCGAGCCGCGGCGGGCGATCCGGAGGCGCGCTCCGGGCCGGCCTCGCGCGCGGCGCTCGCGCGCGCTCTCTCCTTCGACCCGTCACCTTCCGTGTACGCGCTGCGCGCCCGCCCCGAGGACGCCGCCGACGCGCTGGCGCGCCTCCTGCCCGGCTCGACGGCGAGCCACGTCGGGGCCGGGGCCGTCGAGCGCGACGGCGTGCTCCACGCGTTCGTGCTCGCGGCCCAGCGCAAGGTCGGGCTCGAGCCGTTCCCGCGCGAGGTGTCCGCGGGCACCTCGGCGGTGCTCTCCGGCAGGCTCGCGCGCGGCCTGCGCGCCGCCCGCGTGTTCGTCACGCTCCCGGCGGGCGACGTGCGCGAGGTGGACACCGAGGCGCGCGGGAGCGGCTTTCGAGCGCGGCTCTCCTTCCCTGAGCGCGGGCGGTACACGGTGGAGGTCGTCGGCGAGGGCCCGCGCGGGCCCGAGGTCGCCGCGATCCTGACCGTCGCGGCGGGCGGCGCCACGGTCGAGGCGCCGGAAGGCCCCGCGCGCGCGGCCGCCGATCCCGGGGACCCTGCCGCCGCGGAGGCGGCGATCGTCCGCGCGATCAACGCGACGCGCCGCCGTCGCGGCCTGCCGCCGGTCGCGGCCTCGGCGGAGCTCGCCGCGGTGGCTCGCCGGCACAGCGCCGCGATGCGCGACGCGGCGACGGTGGCGCACGTCCTCCCGGGCTCGGGCGAGGTCGGCGATCGGCTCCGGCACGCCGGGGTGGCGTACCGCTTCGCGTACGAGAACGTCGCCCAGGCGCCGCGCGCGCTCCTGGCGCACGCCAAGATCGAGGAGAGCCCGGCGCACCTCGCGAACCTCCTCGCGCCGGCGACGCTCGTGGGCGTGGGCCTCGCGCACGGCACGCTCCGCTCCGGCGCGCCCGCCGTCTACGTCACCGAAATCCTCGTGCAGCCGCCCGACGACGGCGGGGAGAGCGCGCTCCTCCCCGACGCGCGCGTCCGCGAGGCGCTCTGGCGCGAGCGCGCCCGGCTCGGGCGCCCGCCGCTCCTCGGGGATCCCGCGCTCGACGCCCTGGCGCGCGAGGCCGCCGAGACGATGCGGCGCGCGGACTCGCCCGAGGCAGGCGACCTCGGCGCGCGGGCGCTCGCCGGCCGGGCCCTCTCGGCGGTGGACGTGTTCGTGGCGAGCGCCCCGGCGGAGACGATCCGCTCGCGCAACCTGCCCGACCCGCGCTTCCATCGCGTGGGGGTCGGCGTGGCGACGGGGGACAGCCGGCGCTACGGCGCGCGGCGGCTCTGGATCGCGGTGATCTACACGGACTGAAGCGCTCGATGCGGCGCCCGTCGCGCGCGCCCGGGTCGGCCGGGGCTGCCGTGTGCGTCCGGCGGGGCTAGACGAGCCTCCGCTGGGTGGCGTAGCTCTCGAGTCCCCCCTCGACCTCGGGCTGCAGGGCGTGGAGGGGGCAGCGGGTGCAGGTCCAGCTGTTCCAGCCCTGCTTCACGGCCTCGTCGAGACAGGCGTCGTAGTAGTTGCAGAAGAGGTTGCGGTGACCCTCGACACCACGGTCGGGGTTGATCGGAGCGGTGAGCTCGGTGGGGCAAGGCTTGTCGAGCACGATGGACTCCTCTGGATGGCCGGGCCATCCCTCCAAGCCGCGCGAAGGCGCAGCTCTCCCCCGTCCGATCGTCCCGGTCCCCCCTCGAGAACCGGCGTACGACCCGGCGCCGGTGCAAGCGCCGTGGCTCGCGCGAGCCCCTCATCGACAGGGGCCGGGCGCGCGCGCTATATGGCGCCGCTCGATGCAGCGAGTCAAGCCCCACCGGACGCCGAGTGAACCCATTCCTGAGCGCGATCAGGAAAGATTTGCACGCGCCGGGGCTTACGTCCGCGTGGGTCTTGCGTTGCTTGCTTTACTTTGGGTTGGGTCGGCCCGGGCCGCCGCGCGGGAGCCGCTGTGCGACTGGCTCTCCGGCATCTCGGAGGCCGCGCAGGCGCAGGCGGACGGCGATGGAGCGGCCGCCGAGATCG
>NZ_JALCYX010000060.1:0-26893 GCF_022690695.1 Anaeromyxobacter sp. SG17 | reverse complement strand
GAAGGATTCACGGGGCTGCGCCGCGCGCGGCGCCCGTGAACGTTGGAGCCCACACGGACCCCGCGTCGGGGCTTCCTCCGCGGGGCGAGTGGCGCTATACCCGCGCCGCTCGCTCCAACAGGAGGTCATCCGTGTCCCGCACCTCGCTCCCCCGCGCCGCCGCCGCGGCCCTCCTCGCCGTCCTCGCCGCGGGTTGCCACCGCTCCGGCCCCGCCATCGAGACCGCCCTGCCCGTCCTCCCCGGCGAGGCATGGGACGGCGCGCACGCCGCGCTCGCGCGCCTCGACCCGAACGCCCGCGACGCGAGCGTCGCCGGGGGCCGGGCGACCACCGCCAGGGCCGAGCTCGTCGTCGCGGGCGTCCACTTCGACGAGGTGAGGATCACGGGCAAGGCGGATCTGCCCAGGGTCCGGGCCGTCTCGCTCGCGACGCGGCCGCCGTCGAACGGCTGCGATCGCATCCGCGACGATCTCGTGAAGGCGCTCGGGCCGGCGTGGAACGTCGGCGAGACGCAGCTCGGCGCGACGACCGCGCGGCGCGAGGGCCAGATCGCGCGCATCGTCTGCAACGGCGCCGAGCTGTCGCTCACCATCGCGGGCTGAGGCGGAGACCCCGCCGCTCTGGATCGCTCCTGCGGCCAGATCGACCGGGCTCCGCGGGGCCGGCCGACCCGCCGCGGGGCGCGTGGTACCCTCGCCGCGGCCGATGCCCGACGACGCTCCCCCGCTCGCGCGCGCCAAGGCGCTCGCGCTCCGCTTCCTCGCGAGCCGCGCCCGCACCGAGGCGCAGGTCCGCGCCCGGCTCGCCAAGGCCGAGCTCTCCGCCGAGGCGGACGCGGTGGTGGGCTGGCTCCGGCGCCTCGGCTACCTCGACGACGCCGCGTACGCCCGGGCCCGCGCCCGGGCGCTCGTCGCGCCCGGCCGGCTCGGCCCCCGGCTGGCGGAGCGGCGGCTCCGCACGGCGGGCATCCCCGGCGACGCGGCGCGCGCGGCGATCGCCGGCGCGGTGGCGGAGGGAGGGGAGGGCGGAGAGGTCGCGCTGTGCCGGGCGCTCGCGGAGCGCCGGGCGCGCGGGGCCGCGCTCGAGACCCTCGACGACCGCGCGCGCCGGCGGCTCGCGCGCTTTCTCCTCGGGCGCGGGTTCGCGGGCCCGGTCGTGGCGAGGGTCCTCGGGATCTGGGAGGACGGCTGACGCCGTCGCTGGCGGCTGCGCGCCGGGCGGGCCTCTGTTATCCTCCCGGCCTCATGCGCCTCCCCGCCGCCCTCGCGCTCTCGGTCCTCCTCGCCGCGTGTGGCTCCAAGCGCGTCAGCTTCACCGGCCAGCTCAAGTACGGGGCCACGGCCGAGGCCAACTACGAAGCCGGCGTCGACGAGCTGAAGCACGACAACTACTCCGAGGCCGTGAAGTTCTTCGAGTACGTCCGCACCAAGTACCCGTTCTCGAAGTACGCGCCGCTCTCCGAGCTCCGGCTCGCCGATCTCAAGTTCAAGCAGGAGCGCTACGTCGAGGCGGCCGACGCGTACCAGCAGTTCGTCACGATGCACCCGACGCACGAGGAGGTGGAGCTCGCGGAGCTTCGCGTCGGGGTGTCGTACCTCCGCGACGCGCCCGGGGACTTCGTGCTCTTCCCGCCGGCGTACGAGAAGGACCAGCGTCAGGTGGAGAAGGCCGCCCGCGCGCTGCGCGACTTCGTGCAGGCGAAGCCCGACTCGAAGTACGCGCCGGAGGCCAAGAAGCTCCTCGCCGAGGCGGAGGGGCGGCTCGCGAGCCACGAGTGGTACGTGGGCGAGTACTACTACAAGCGCGGGCGCTGGGCCGGCGCGGCCGGGCGCTACGAGGCGCTCGTCTCGAAGTACCCCGGCTCGCGCCACGAGGTGGAGGCGCTCATGAAGCTCGCGCACTCCTACCTGGAGATCGACGAGAAGCACCGCGCCCGCTCCGCCCTGCAGAAGCTCATCGTGAAGCACCCGCAGGACCCGCGGCGCCCGGAGGCGGAGAAGCTCCTTGCGTCGATCCGGTGAGCCGCCGGCCGCGCCGCCGCCGGAGCTCGGCGAGCGCGCCCGCGGCCGGCGTGAGCGCGCCACGCGGGTGGGCGCTCCCCACCTCGTCCCGTCGCTCGCCGCCGTCGCCGCCGCCCTCGTGGTCTGGGCGCTGTGGGGCAAGGTCTCCTGCGGCGACCCGCGCCTCGCGCTGGCGAGCCCCGAGACGCAGGTGAAGGCCGCGCTCGCGAAGCAGGACCGCGCCCGGGTGCCGGACGTCTACGGCTTCCGCGCGGGCGGGATCGCCTCGCTCCGCTCGGTGCGCTACGCGGACGTCGTGGTCGCGATGGATCGGGGAAAGGCGCGGGTCCTGGCCGTCGTGGAGGCGGACGGGGACGTCGCGTGGCAGGAGGAGCGCGCGCGGATCTCCTACGTGGGGCGCGAGGCGTTCGAGATGTCCCGCTGCAGCGCCGCGGGGTGGTGCTCCGACGGCCGTCAGTTCGCGGAGCTGAAGGGCGTGCTCGCCGCGCTGTTCCGCCGGGAGGACGCCTTCAACCGGCGTGACGCGGAGGCCTACGCGCGGCTCGTCTCGGAGCGCTACGCAGGTGCCGGCGGACGTGACGCGCTGCTCGCGCGGCTCGGCGAGGACCTGCGCGCGGGACCGCCGGCGCGCGTGCGCATCCTCGCGTGGCAGATCCGCGTGGAGCGGGATCGCGCGATCGTGGGCGAGGACCAGGAGCTCACCGTCGGCGAGGAGGCGCCGCGGGCGCTGCGCTCGCGGTACGAGCTCCTGCGCGAGGGAGAGCGCTGGACGATCGTCTCCGGGCTGTGACCGGGCGTCGCGCTTGGGGTCCGGTGCGCCCCGCGGGCGGCCGGGCCTCGGAGTCCTGCGCGCGCGGCCTGGCCGCGGAGTCCCGGCGACCTCGCCTCGGCCGCGACGCGAGGTCGGGATCGACCGTCCGGCGGCGCGGCGCGTGCTACGCTGCGCGGCCGGGAGGGTCCCGTGGACGACACCCTGAAGCAGGCGCTCGCGCTCGGGCGCGCGTACTATCTGAAGAAGGACTACGGCCTCGCGGAGACGTACCTGACGCAGGTCGTCGAGTCGAACCCGTCCTTCGCCGACGTCTACAACATGCTCGGGGTCGTCTACCACGACCAGGGGCAGTACCAGAAAGCGCTGCGGGCGTTCGAGGCGGCGCTCCGGATCAACCCGGGGTACACGGACGCCGCGCTCAACCTCGCGGTCACCTACAACGACACGGGCAAGTACCGCGAGGCGCAGGAGACCTACCGGCACGCGCTCTCGCGCTCCGGCGCCGCCCACGGGAAGCTGGATCGCTACGTCCAGGGCAAGCTCGCGAACATGTACGCCGACATCGGCGACGTGTACCTCTCCTCCGGGCTCCACGAGGAGGCGATCGCCGAGTACCGGCGCGCGCTCGCGCTCGGGCCCGCGTTCTGCGACGTCCGCGCGAAGCTCGCGGGCGCGCTCCGGGACGCGGGCGATCGGGAGGCGGCCATCAGCGAGTACGAGGAGGTCGTGCGGCAGAACCCCACGTACGTCCTCGCCCGGCTGAACCTCGGGCTCGCGCTGTACGGCGGCGGGCGCAGGGACGACGCGGTGGCGCAGTGGCGCGCCGTGCTCGAGATCTCGCCCGGCAACCGGAACGCGGAGCTGTACCTCCAGGTCGCCGGAGGATAGCCGCCCGTCCTCCGGCCCGCGGTGACGAGGCTCCGCGACGGACGCCTCGCCGCCCCCTGCTCCGAGCCGAGGCCGCCGGAGTCGACGTTCGACGCGCCGTGCGCGCTGGCCCGGGTCGCGTATCCGCCGCCAGAGCACCGCGGGCGCCTCGCGGTTGCCCGAGCGCCCGCCCGCCGGTATGGGGTAACGGCATGGATCCCGAGAAGAAGATCCGCCTCACGAGCTTCAGCCACGGCGCGGGTTGAGCCTGCAAGATCCGCCCGGCGGATCTGGCGCAGGTGCTGCGCCACGTGCCCAGGATCGAGGAGCCGCGCGCGCTCGTGGGGACCGAGACGCGCGACGACGCCGCGGTGTACCGGCTCTCGGACACCGAGGCGATCGTCGAGACGGTCGACTTCTTCACCCCCGTGGTGGACGACCCGTACTGGTTCGGGCGGATCGCCGCCGCGAACGCGCTCTCGGACGTGTGGGCGATGGGCGCCCGGCCGCTCTTCGCGCTCAACCTCGTGAGCTGGCCGGTCGGGAAGCTGCCGATGGAGCTGCTCGGCGAGGTGCTGCGCGGCGGGGCGGAGTCGGCGCGGCTCGCCGGCGCGCCCATCCTGGGCGGCCACTCCATCGACGACCCCGAGCCCAAGTACGGGATGGCGGTCACCGGGATCGTCCACCCCGATCGCATCCTCCGGAACGTCGGCGCGCGCCCCGGCGACGTCCTCCTCCTCACGAAGCCGCTCGGGATGGGCATCGTGACCACTGCCATCAAGCGGGAGGAAGCCGGCGCCGCGCTCGTGGACCTCGCCATCGAGGTGATGAGCGCGCTCAACAGGACGGCGGGCGAGATCCTCGCGGCGAGCGGCGCCGTGCACGCCCTCACGGACGTCACCGGGTTCGGGCTCCTCGGCCACGGCTGGGAGATGGCGGAGGGCTCGGGGGTGACGCTCCGGCTCCGCGCCGAGGCGATCCCGGTGCTGCCCGGCGTCCAGGATCTGGCCGCGAGGGAGATCGTGCCCGGCGGCTCGCGCGCGAACCTCGCCTGGGTCCGGCCGAACGTGCACTTCGCCGAGGGCCTCCACCCGACGACGCCCATCGTCCTCGCCGACGCGCAGACGAACGGCGGGCTCCTCGCCGCCGTCGATCCCGGCCGCGCCGCCGGGGTGCTCGAGGCGCTCCGCGCCGCCGGCGTCGCCGCCGTCGAGATCGGCGAGGTGGTCGCGGGTGAGCCTCCCCGCCTCGAGGTCCTCTAGGCGGAGAGCCAGCTCGGCGGAGCGGAGGCGCGGCGGCCGTGAGCAAGGCCGTGGAGCGGGACGCCGGCCGGCCCTCTGCTAGAATTCACGGGCGATGCTCGCCCCGCTCGCCGCCGCGCTCCTCCTCGCCGCCGCGCCGCGCGCGCCCGGCTTCGTCGCCGTGGTGGATCCGGGGCACGGCGGCGATCAGGAGGGCGCGCTCTCGCCGCTCGGCGACAAGGAGAAGGACGTCGCGCTGGAGATCGCGCGCCGCGTGGCCGCGCGGCTCCGGACGATCGGCGGCAAGGTGGTGCTCACCCGCACCGGCGACATCGGCGTGCCGCTCGCGAACCGCGCCGCCATCGCGAACGCGCTCCGCGCCGACCTGTTCGTCTCGGTGCACCTCAACTCCATGCCCTCGGCCGAGGCGCGCCGGCACTCCGCCGGCGTCGAGACCTACTTCCTCTCCGCCGACGCGACCGACGCCTCGGCGACGGCGGTGGCCGCGCGCGAGAACGCCGATCGGCTCGCCGGAGAGCCGGAGCTCGATCCCGCCGATCCCGTGGCGGCGATCCTCCAGGACCTCGAGGACCAGGACGCGCTCGCGGGCTCCTCGCGGCTCGCGTACGCGGTGCACGAGAAGCTCGTGAGCGCGCTCGGCGCCGAGGACCGCGGGGTGAAGCAGGCGCCGTTCTACGTGCTCGCGGGCGCGCGCATGCCCGCGGTGCTCCTCGAGGTCGGCTTCATCTCGCACGACGGGGAGGCGGCGCGGCTGCGCACGCCCGAGTACCAGGAGCGGATCGCCGCCGCGGTCGCGGAGGGCGTCGCCGCCTGGCGGAACGCGACGCGCCGGGCCGGGCGCTAGAGGACGGGGCTTCCCGTCACTCCGCTGCGTCCCCCGGACAGTCGAACCTGAGCCTGTCGAAGAAGCGTCGGAGCCGCGGGGCCCTAGACCCGCGCGCCGGGCACCTGGGCCAGCGCTCGCGGTCAGCGTGTCCCGGGCGCCGGCAGCGGGGGACCGGGGCGTTCGCCCTCCGGATAGGCCCCCGCGGGCGTGACGGGGGAGGTGTCGTCCCAGGACCGGCAGGCGCACACGACGCAGCCGCGGGTCCGGTCGGTCGCGCACTCCTCCACGCCCAGGCACCGGCGCCGATCTTCCCCGGAGCAGAGGCCTGCGCGGCTCGGGGTGAGGCAGCCCGCGGCGAGCGAGGCGGCGATGGCGACGACGAGCGGGCGCATGCGGATCCTCCGGAGACAGCAAAGCACGCCGCCCCCGCGCGGTCGACACCGTGGCGGCGGCCGACGCCCCGTGCTATCTCGCCGCCCCATGCGCACGAACGGTCGCGGCCAGCGGGATCTCCGGAACGTCGTCCTCGAGCCCGGCGTGTCGAAGCACGCGGAGGGCTCCTGCCTCGCGAGGTTCGGCGACACGCACGTGCTCTGCACCGCGACCGTCGACGAGAAGGTGCCGCCGCACGTCTACGGCACGGGGGCCGGCTGGGTCACCGCGGAGTACGGGATGCTGCCGCGCTCGACGCACGAGCGGATGGCCCGCGAGGCCGCGCGCGGCAAGCAGGGCGGGCGCACGCTCGAGATCCAGCGGCTCATCGGCCGCGCCCTGCGCGCGGCGATCGACCTCCGCGCGCTCGGGCCGCGGACGATCACGCTCGACTGCGACGTCATCCAGGCCGACGGCGGCACGCGCACGGCCGCGATCACCGGCGGCTACGTGGCGCTCGTCCTCGCCATCCGCGCGCTGCAGTCGCGGAAGACCATCGCCCGGAACCCCGTGGCGCGGAGCGTCGCGGCGGTGTCGGTCGGCATCGTCGAGGGCGAGGTCTGCGTGGACCTCGACTACGGGGAGGACTCGACCGCGGAGGTGGACATGAACGTCGTCGCCACCGGCGACGGCGCGCTCGTCGAGGTGCAGGGGACCGCGGAGGGGAAGCCGTTCCCCCGCGCCGATCTCGACCGGATGGTCGACGCGGCGCTCGAGGGGATCCGCCGCCTCCAGGAGCACCAGGAGCAGGCGCTGCGGAGGTGAGCGTGGACCTCTTCTTCGCCACCACGAACCCCGGCAAGCTCCGCGAGCTGCGCCGGCTGGTCTCCGGGCTCCCCATCCGCGTCGTCTCGCCGGAGGACCTCGGGCGCGACCTGCCCGAGGTGGAGGAGGACGGCGCCACCTTCCAGGCGAACGCGGAGAAGAAGGCGGCCGCGTACGCGCGGTTCGCCGGCATGCCGGCGCTCGCCGACGACTCGGGGCTGTCGGTGGACGCGCTCGGCGGCGCCCCCGGCGTCCGCTCCGCGCGCTGGTCCGACGAGGAGCCGGGGCCCGCGCCGGCGAGCCCCGTGTGCGAGCTCGCCGAGGGCGCCGCCGCCGAGCTCGGACCGGTCGCGGGAAGGGCGGCGCGGGACGAGCGCAACAACGACAAGCTGCTCCGCTCCCTGGCCGGGCTGCCGGACGGGCGGCGCGGCGCGGAGTACGAGGCGGTGCTCTCCGTGGCGCGCGCCGACGGGACGATCGTCGCGAGCGTGACCGGGGTCTGCCGCGGACGCATCGGGCACGCGCGACGCGGGTCCGGCGGGTTCGGCTACGACCCCCTCTTCGTGCCGGACGCGCAGGACGGGCGGACGATGGCGGAGCTCTCGCCCGAGGAGAAGGACGCGCTCTCGCACCGGGGCGACGCGTTCCGGAAGCTCCGCCCCTGGCTCGAGCGGATCGCGCGCGAGGGCGCTTGACGCCAGCACGGCGAGAGGCTAATGACGGGCGTTCTCGGAAACGGGGTGGCCTCGGGCCTCCTCCAGCGTCCGGGGCGTAGCGCAGCCTGGTAGCGCGCCTGCCTTGGGCGCAGGAGGTCGCGGGTCCGAATCCCGCCGCCCCGATCTTTGACAGCATGGGATGGCCGGGACGCCGAGAACGCGGCGTTCCCCAGCAGTATGCGCCCGTAGCTCAGTTGGCCGGGGCCCGGGGCCACCACTGGCCCCGTATGAACCTTCGCCACGCCGGCAAGGACGCGCACCGCTTCACGCGCCCGTAGCTCAGTTGGATAGAGCGTCGGCCTTCGAAGCCGCAGGTCGGGGGTTCGATTCCCTCCGGGCGCGCCAGATCGTATTTACGGTGAGTATAGCTCAATCGGTAGAGCACTGGACTGTGGATCCGGGGGTTAAGGGTTCGAGCCCCTTTACTCACCCCAGTTTTACCAAACGGCACCTGCGCCCGTAGCTCAGCTGGCCGGGGCCCGGGGCCAACACTGGCCCCGTACGAACCTTCGGCCGCGGGCACGAACGACCTGCGACTTTCACGCGCCCGTAGCTCAGCTGGCCGGGGCCCGGGGCCAACACTGGCCCCGTACGAACCTTCGGTCGCGGGCACGAACGACCTGCGACTTTCACGCGCCCGTAGCTCAGCTGGATAGAGCAGCGGCCTTCTAAGCCGCGGGTCGGGGGTTCGACTCCCTCCGGGCGCGCCACCCTCCGGGCGCGCCAAACGCGTCCGGCGCGGAGGCGCAGCCGGATGATGACGCTGCGCCAAGCCGTCGTTGACATACTGCGAGGACGCTGCTAGATACGCGGCCCCTCGGCCATCCCGAGCAGCATTCGGGCGCATAGCTCAACTGGCAGAGCAATGGACTCTTAATCCATAGGTTGAAGGTTCGATTCCTTCTGCGCTCACACGACGGGGACCTGGCGAGAGCCGGGTCCCCGTCGACCTTTTTCCGGACGGCGCGCGCGCAGACGGACGCGCCACGGCGCCACCGGCGGGGAGGACGAGCGGGCTCAGTCCTTCTTGCCGCCCTCGATCACGCCGAAGCGGGGGCGCTTGCGCTCGGGCGGGCGCAGGATGCCGCCGATGATGGACGGCCACGGCAGGGCGCAGTCGAAGCGGCGGCCGCGGAACGTCAGCTCGGCGCGCACGCCCCACTCGTCGAGCAGCACCTCCCGGGCGTCGCGCCCGGCGACGAGGTTCAGCCGGACGAGCTCCTCGTCGTGCAGGTACTCGGGGAGCTCCACGCCGGGCGCCGCCGGCGCGACGATCACGCACTCGATCGCCTGGGCCGCTCGGCAGGCCTCCAGCATCTCGGCGTGGCGGCGCTGCAGGGCATAGAGCTCCAGCACCCCCTCCGCCCACGCGGGGCAGGCGGGCAGGCACTTCTCTTCCGGGGGATGCTGGTGGACGACCGTCACGGGCCCTCTCGTACTACAAACCCGGGCCGTCGTCTGCGGCGGGCGTGGTAAACGTCGTCGCCACCGGGGCGGGTGGCGGAACTGGCAGACGCACCAGACTTAGGATCTGGCGCCGCGAGGCGTGAGGGTTCGAGTCCCTCCCCGCCCATTTCGCGCTTGACCGCGCCCGCCCGGCGCACATAGCACTACCGGCTTTCCGCCGATCCCGCAGAAGGGCCCGAAACGACATGAAGATCCAGGTCGAGAACGTCTCCCCCGTCGAGAGGAAGGTCAGCATCGAGGTCGATCCCGACCGCGTCGCCCAGGAGCTCGAGCGCGCGTACGTCGGGCTGGGGCGTCGCGTGAAGCTCCGCGGGTTCCGCCCCGGCAAGGCGCCGCGCAAGGTGCTCGAGCGCCAGTTCCGCGCCGAGGTCGAGAGCGAGGTCCTCGAGAAGATCGTCCAGCAGACGTTCTCCGAGGCCGTGAAGGTGGAGTCCATCCCGCTCGTCGCGCCGCCGCACGTCTCCGTGTCGGAGGGGGTCCAGGACGGCAAGCCGGTCCGCTACACCGCGCGGGTCGAGGTGAAGCCCCGGATCGAGCCGAAGGACTACCGCGGACTGGAGGTCACCCGGAAGCCGCCGGAGGTCACCGACTCGATGGTGTCGGACGAGTTGACGCGCCTCCAGGAGTCGATGTCGCAGCTCGTCCCGGTCGAGGGCCGGTTCGAGGCTCAGGAGGGCGACTGGGCGGTCATCGACCACGAGGGGACGATCGAGGGCAAGCCGTTCGAGGGCGGCAAGGCCGAGGGCGTCACCGTGAAGATCGCGCCGGGCGCGATCTCCGACGGGAACCTCGAGGCCCTGAAGGGCAAGAAGCTCGGCGACACGGTCGAGATCGACGAGCCCTTCGCCGAGGACCACCGGGTGGAGGAGCTCCGCGGCAAGGTCGCCCACATGAAGGTGACCCTGAAGGCGCTCAGGACGCGCCAGCTCCCCGCGCTCGACGACGCGCTCGCCAAGGAGGTCGGCATCGAGGGCATCGAGACGCTCGACGCGCTCCGCGCGCGCATCCGCGCGGATCTCGAGAAGCGCGAGAAGCGGCGCGCCGAGAGCGAGCTGAAGGACGCGCTCGTCAAGGCGGCGCTCCAGAAGAACGAGTTCGAGGTGCCCCCCGCGCTCGTGGAGCGCGCGATCGACGCGATGCTGGAGGGTGCGGCCGAGCGGTTCGCCCGCTCAGGGATCGACATCCGGAAGCTCGAGCTCGACTTCGCCCGGATGCGGGCGGACATGCGCGAGCAGGCGCTGCTCCAGGTCCGGGGCGCGCTCCTCCTCGAGGCGATCGCCGACACCGAGAAGCTCGAGGTCACGGACGAGGACTTGCAGGCCGAGGCCGCCCGCATCGCGGAGGAGCTCGGGGCGCCCCTTGCGAAGGTCCAGCAGCAGATGCGCGGCAAGGACGCGCGGGAAGCACTAAAGAACAGGGTACGGGAGGACAAGGCGCTCGCCTTGCTGTCCTCGTCCGCCAACATCCAGTCCGCCTGAGAACGGGGTCAAAGCCATGCCCTACATCCCGATGCCGTACGTCGTCGAGCAGACGCACCGCGGCGAGCGCAGCTACGACATCTACTCGCGCCTGCTCAAGGACCGGATCGTCTTCCTCGGCACGCCGATCGACGACGACGTCGCGAACGTCGTCATCGCGCAGCTCCTGTTCCTCGAGTCCGAGGACCCGGACAAGGACATCAGCCTCTACATCAACAGCCCGGGTGGCTCGGTGACCTCCGGCCTCGCCATCTACGACACCATGCAGTACGTGAAGCCGCAGGTGTCCACGATCTGCCTCGGGCAGGCGGCGAGCATGGGCGCGTTCCTCCTCGCCGGGGGGGCGGCCGGCAAGCGGTTCGCCGTGCCGAACGCGCGCATCATGATCCACCAGCCCATGGGCGGCTTCCAGGGCCAGGCAACCGACATCGACATCCAGGCGCGAGAGATCCTGCGGCTCAAGGCGAAGCTGAACGACATCCTCGCGAAGCACACCCGCCAGGCGCTGGAGCGCATAGAGAAGGACACCGATCGCGACTACTTCATGGGGGCCGGCGAGGCCAAGGAGTACGGCCTCATTGACGACGTCATCGTGCACAAGCCGAAGGCGATGGAGAAGAAGTCGCAGTAATATTCAGAGGGCGTCGCGCCGGGGTACCCCGAGGGGCAGCAGCCGGGTGAGCGTGCTCGTGACGAGGAGGTAGGCTTTGGAGAAGCGCGAGACCTTGAGCTGCAGCTTCTGCGGAAAGTCGCAGAAAGAGGTCAAGAAGCTCATCGCGGGACCGACGGTCTACATCTGCGATGAGTGCATCGGCCTCTGCAACGACATCATCGCGGAGGAGATCGCCGGCGAGGAGAAGCGCGAGCAGAAGCTGCGCGTGCCGCGCCCGTCGGAGATCAAGACCATCCTCGACGAGTACGTGGTGGGGCAGGAGCGGGCCAAGAAGACGCTCGCCGTCGCCGTTCACAACCACTACAAGCGCATCGAGAGCCGGGTCTCGATCGACGACGTGGAGCTGCAGAAGTCCAACATCCTGCTCCTCGGCCCGACCGGCTCCGGCAAGACGCTGCTCGCGCAGACGCTCGCCAAGATCCTGAACGTCCCGTTCACGATCGCCGACGCGACGACGCTCACCGAGGCGGGCTACGTCGGCGAGGACGTCGAGAACATCATCGTGAACCTGCTGCAGGCCGCCGATCACGACATCGAGCGGGCGCAGAAGGGCATCGTCTACATCGACGAGATCGACAAGATCGCCCGCAAGAGCGAGAACCCCTCCATCACCCGCGACGTCTCGGGCGAGGGCGTCCAGCAGGCGCTCCTCAAGATCATCGAGGGCACCGTCGCGAACGTCCCGCCGAAGGGCGGCCGGAAGCATCCCCAGCAGGAGTTCCTGCAGGTCGACACGACGAACATCCTCTTCATCTGCGGCGGCGCCTTCTGCGGCCTCGAGCAGATCATCGAGCGCCGCTCCGGCGGGCGCAGCCTCGGCTTCGGCTCCGACGTCACCTCGAGGAGCGAGAAGAACATCGGCGAGCTGCTCGCGATGGTGGAGCCGGACGACCTGCTCAAGTTCGGGATGATCCCCGAGTTCGTCGGGCGGCTCCCGGTCATCACGAGCCTCGAGGAGCTGGACGAGCCGGCGCTCATCGAGATCCTCACGAAGCCGCGGAACGCGCTCGTGAAGCAGTACAAGAAGCTGCTCGAGATGGACGGCGTGTCGCTCAAGTTCACGGACGGCGCGCTCAAGGCGATCGCGCGCGCGGCCATGAAGAACAAGGCCGGCGCCCGCGGCCTGCGCGCCATCCTCGAGAGCGCGATGCTCGACATCATGTACGACGTGCCGAGCCGCAGGAACGTCCGCGAGATCGTGATCTCCGAGGACGTGATCGACAAGAAGGAGGCGCCGCTCGTCGTGATGCAGAAGGAGGCGGAGAGCGCGTAGGCCCTGCCGCCGCGCCCGCTCCTCGACGGGGCCGCCTCCGGGCGGCCCCGTTCGCGTCTCAGACGTTCGCGTGGACGTACCGAAACCACGCGAGGCGATCGGCGAGCGCGTCGCCGGTCGGCGTGTTCCAGCGCGGCGGCGCCGCCGCCCAGCGCGCGCGCAGCTCGGTCGCGAGCCGGCGCGCCTCGGCGAGGTAGCCTCGCCGCAGCGCGGCCGCTTCCTCGTCCGAGAGGGGCGGCTCCGCAGGCGCGGCAGGCGCCGCGAGCTCGGGCAGCGTCGAGACGTCGAGATCCACCGGGCGTGGATCCGGGGGCGGTGCCTCGACGAGCCGCCAGCTCCCGTCCATCCAGCCGAGCCGGTACAGCGGCACGAACGCCTCGCCCTCGTCGGCGAGGAGCTCGATGGCGGCGAGGAGGAAGTCCACCTCCTCGGCGGTCGCGTGGTAGGGCAGGGAGATCCGGACCCAGCCGGGCTTCAACGCCTGCACCCCCGCGGCGATCGCGCGCCGGAACTCGGCGGAGCGGTCCGGGCCGATGCCGAGGAGCCGGTGCCCGTACGGCCCGGCGCAGGAGCAGCCCGCGCGGCTCTGGATGCCGAACAGATCGTCGAGCAGGGTCGAGACGAGCCCGTGGTGGAGCCCCTCGATGTTGAACGACAGGATGGGCAGGCGCGGTCCGCCGGAGGGCCCGTAGAGCCGGACGCGCGGGTGGCGGCGCAGCCGGGCGCAGGCGGTCTCCCCGAGCGCGAGGTCGTGGGCGAGGATGCGCTCCGGTCCCACGAGCTCCTTCACCAGGAACGCGAGGCCGGCGCGGACGTCGCCCAGGATGTCGGGCGTCCCGCCCTCCTCCCGCTCGGCGAGCCGGTGGGTGTAGTCCACCGAGAGGCGCGCGTGCGCCGCCTTCGCGGGCGCCTCGCCGGGGCCGACGTAGTCCACGGTGCCGCCGCCCGGCCGCTCGGGCGCGCGGCTGCGGAACAGCTCGCGGTGGGCGACGAGCACGCCCGAGCCCTCCGGCCCGCCCAGGAACTTGTGGGTGGAGAAGAAGATGGCGTCGAGCCGCTCGGCCGGATCGGCGGGGTGCATGTCGACGGGCACGTAGGGCCCCGCCGCCGCGTAGTCGGCGCAGGCGAAGAAGCCGTGCGCGTGGAGGACGCGCGCGATCGCCGGCACGTCCGAGAGCGCCCCGGACACGTTGGAGGCGGCGGAGAAGGCGCCGACGCGGAGCGGACGGCCGGCGTGCGCCCGGGCCTTCCGGGCGAGGTCGTCGAGATCGAGGCGCCCCGCGACGTCGAGCTCCACCTCCACGACGTCCGCGACGGACTCGAGCCACGGCAGCTCGTTCGAGTGGTGCTCGTATGGCGAGACGAGCACGATGGGGCGCTCGTCGTCGGGGATGGCGCGCGAGAGGCCGTAGCGGCGCTCCAGCGGCTCCGACACGCGCAGGCCGAGCAGGCCCACGAGCTTGTTCACCGCGGCGGTCGCGCCGCTCCCCACGAAGAGCACCACGTCGTCGGCGGAGGCGTTCACGCAGCGGGCGATCGCCCGGCGCGAGTCCTCTCGCAGGCGCGTCATGGTGCGGCCGGTGGTGGAGATCGCGGTGTGCGTGTTCGCGTAGAGCGGCCGCGCCGCGGCGATGCGCGCCTCGACGAAGGAGAGCGCGCGGCCGGAGGCGGTCAGGTCGGCGTAGGTCACGAGCCGCGCGCCGAACGGCGTCGAGACGAGGGTGCGCCGTCCGATCTCGGAGGCGCGGAGGAGGGCGGTGGCCTCGGCGAAGGTCATCGCTCCTGGTTCTATCTGCCCGGCAGCCAGGGCGCCAAGCGGGCGGCGGCGCGCCGCCGGGGCGGAGGCACGGCTGCCCGGCGGTGCGGGCGACCCGCGCGGGAATGGCACCGGCGCGCGCGCCGTTCAGGGGCGGGTCGCCTCCGCGCCGCCACGGAGGGGAGCGGCTCGCCCCGCGCGCGCTGCCCCGCCAGGTGCCTTCGGGAGCGCTCGCGGCGTGCCCGGCCGGGCACGCGAAGTCCCTGTGCGGTGCGCACGGTTCGGCTCGAAGAAGCCCGGCCGGTTCGCTGTTACATGGTGGTAGAAATCTCGAACCGCCGGCGGGTTCCCCCGCTTGGCTCCAAGGAGCAGAACGACGTGCCCATCTTCTCGCGCAACGACGACGGCAAGAGGGACGGGAAGAAGAGCCGCAGCCTGCCGCTCCTCCCGCTCCGCGACATCATCGTGTTCCCGCACATGGTGGTGCCGCTGTTCGTCGGCCGGCAGAAGTCCATCGCGGCCCTCGAGGAGGCGATGGCCCATGACAAGACCATCCTCCTCTGCGCCCAGAAGAAGGCGAAGACGAACGAGCCCTCCTCGGACGACATCTTCGCGGTCGGGACCATCGGCACGATCATCCAGCTGCTGCGGCTCCCCGACGGCACCGTGAAGGTGCTCGTGGAGGGCAAGCTCCGCGCGCGCGTCCGGCGGTTCCTCGACTCCGACCGGTTCCTGCTCGCCGAGGCCGACGAGATCGAGGAGACGAGCGACAGGACCGTCGAGCTCGAGGCGCTGATGCGCTCCGTGCAGTCGACGTTCGAGGCCTACGTCAAGCTCAACAAGCGGATCCCGCCGGAGATGCTGACCAGCGTCGCGTCGATCGACGACCCGGCCCGGCTCGCCGACACGATCGTCGCGCACCTCTCCCTCAAGCTGAACGACAAGCAGTCGATCCTCGAGACCGAGTCGCCCACCAAGCGCCTCGAGAAGCTCTACGAGCTCATGCAGGGCGAGATCGAGATCCTGCAGGTCGAGAAGAAGATCCGGACGCGCGTCAAGAAGCAGATGGAGAAGACGCAGAAGGAGTACTACCTCAACGAGCAGATGCAGGCGATCCAGAAGGAGCTCGGAGAGCGCGACGAGTTCAAGAACGAGATCCAGGAGCTCGAGGAGAAGATCAAGAACAAGAAGATGTCGAAGGAGGCCACCCTCAAGGCCAAGAAGGAGCTCAAGAAGCTCAAGATGATGAGCCCGATGAGCGCCGAGGCCACGGTGGTGCGCAACTACATCGACTGGATCCTCTCGCTCCCCTGGTACGAGTACACCGAGGACAAGCTCGAGATCCCGGAGGCCGAGCGGATCCTCGACGAGGATCACTACGGGCTCAAGAAGCCGAAGGATCGCATCCTCGAGTACCTCGCCGTCCAGAAGCTCGTCGAGAAGATCCGCGGCCCCATCCTCTGCTTCGTCGGGCCGCCCGGCGTCGGCAAGACCTCCCTCGCGCGCTCGATCGCGCGCGCGATGAACCGCAAGTTCGTGCGCATCAGCCTCGGCGGCGTCCGCGACGAGGCCGAGATCCGCGGCCACCGGCGCACGTACATCGGCGCGCTGCCCGGCAAGATCATCCAGTCGCTCAAGAAGTCGGGCTCGGGGAACCCCGTCTTCCTCCTCGACGAGGTGGACAAGATGTCCACCGACTTCCGCGGCGATCCCTCCGCCGCGCTGCTCGAGGTGCTCGACCCGGAGCAGAACTACAGCTTCAACGACCACTACCTCGATCTCGACTACGACCTCTCCAAGGTCATGTTCATCTGCACGGCCAACACGATGGGCGGGATCCCCGGGCCGCTGCAGGACCGCATGGAGGTCATCCGGATCGCCGGGTACACCGACCTCGAGAAGCTCTCGATCGCCCAGCGCTACCTGATCCCGAAGCAGCGCGAGGTGAACGGGCTCGAGAACGTCCCCGTCGAGTGGAAGCGGCGCGCGCTCAAGGCCCTCATCCACAAGTACACGAAGGAGGCCGGCGTCCGCTCGCTGGAGCGCGAGATCGGCTCGGTGTTCCGCAAGATCGCGAAGGACGTCCTGAAGAGCGGCTCGCTCGACGGCAAGCAGTACGTCGTCACCGAGAAGGCCGTGCAGAAGTACCTCGGCCCGCCGCGGTTCCGGTACGGCACCGCGGAGGAGGAGGACCAGATCGGCCTGACGACCGGCCTCGCCTGGACCGAGCTCGGCGGCGAGCTCCTCACCGTCGAGGCCCAGGTGATGCCCGGCAAGGGCAAGCTCATGATCACCGGGAAGCTCGGCGAGGTGATGCAGGAGTCCGCCCAGGCCGCGATGAGCTACGTCCGCTCGCGCGCCGATCTCCTCGGGCTCGACAAGCGCTTCCTCGAGAACGTGGACATCCACGTCCACGTGCCCGAGGGCGCCATCCCGAAGGACGGTCCGTCCGCGGGCATCACGATGGCGACGACGCTCGTCTCCGCGCTCTGCCGCTTCCCGGTCCGCAAGGACGTCGCCATGACCGGCGAGATCACGCTGCGCGGGCGCGTCCTGCCGATCGGCGGGCTCAAGGAGAAGGTCCTCGCGGCGCACCGCGGCGGGATCAAGAAGGTCCTCATCCCGAAGGAGAACGCGAAGGACGTCCGCGACATCCCGAAGATGGTCCGCGAGCGGCTGCAGATCGTCACCGTGGAGAGCGCCGACGAGGTGCTGCGCGAGGCGCTCGTCCTCGAGCACCCGGAGACGTTCCTGCGGCACTCGCCGGAGGAGCCGCACGAGCACGCCGAGACGGCGGCGCAGGCCTAGGACCGCGCCGTCCGCGAGCCGCGACGAGACAGGCCGGGCGCCCGAAGGGGCGTCCGGCCTTTCTTCGTCGAGGGCGAACGCGCGGATGCGCGACGCGCGAGCGAAGCGAGCCCGCGGGCGCCCTCGCGGCGGTGAGGCGCCCTCGGCGGCGCGCGGATCCGGCGGGCAGGGGCGAAGGCGCGGCGCCCCGGTCAGAGGCCCCCGAGCCGCGCGTAATACCGGTGCGCCCCGCGCGCGCTCGGCAGCGGAACGAGCCCCAGGCGCGCGAGGTCCCAGCCGGGCGCGCCGTCCTTGACCACGACCCAGCGCCGCGCCACGCGGCGCGCGGCCAGGATCGCGTCGGGCGCGAGCGGGCGCGCCTCGGCGAGCCGGCGGACGAGGTCGAAGCCGCCGGGCTCGGCGCGCGCGTGGCGGAACATCGGGTCGAACACCACCACGTCGAAGCTGCGGGGCGGCAGCGCGGCGAGCGCGACCGCGTGCTCCTCCGGGCGCACCTCGATCCGGCGCGCCGCCGGGTCCGCGTGCCGGGCGAGCCCCTCGGCGACCCACGCCGCGAGCGCCGGCGATGCCTCGAGCCCGACCACGCGGCCGTCCGGACCCGCCGCCACCGCCGCGACGAGCGCGTCCGCGCCGAGCCCGAGGGTGCAGTCGAGGATCGCGTCGCCCGGGCGGACGTCGGCGGCCGCGAGGAACGGATCCGGCGGCCCCGCGTCCTCGCCCCGGGCCGCCGCGGCGACGCGCTTCGCGCGGAGGGCGCCCATGCCGGGCGACCAGACGTGCTCCGCCCCGTCCACGCGCAGCGCGGCGTGGCGTGCCGAGAGGACGAGCAGCGCGTCCGCCCCGGCCTCGGCGCGCACCGCGTCGAGCGAGCGGTTTCCCCGGGCGCGGAAGAGGAGGCCGTGCCGCGCCGCGGCGGCGCGGGCGGAGGCCTCCTCGGCGGGGGAGGGGCGGAGCGGGGTGGTGACGGCGAGCTTCACGGGGCGGGTTGTGGTCGCTACGCAAGAGTTATATAAGAGTTCCTGAATGATGACGAGGAAGACCAACGGGCGCGCCGCGAAGGTCCGCAGCTTCTCGGCGACGGACGAGGACACGGCCATGCTGGACGCCGTCGCCCGCTACCACGGGTTCTCCAAGTCCGCGACGCTCGTCGGCCTCGTCCGCCGCGAGTTCTGGCGTCTCTTTCCCGCCGGCACGGGCGACATCAAGCCCGCGCGCGGCGCCCGGGTGAAAGAATGACCCTCCCCGCCTTCCCCATCCACGACCCCGTCGCGAGCCCCGAGTCCGGCAGCGACCTCCCGGAGGACGACGTGCGCGAGCTCGAGGAGGAGATCCGCGCGCTCGCGAAGGAGAAGGACGCGGTCATCCTCGCGCACAACTACCAGCTCCCCGAGGTCCAGAAGATCGCCGATCACGTCGGCGACTCCCTGCAGCTCGCGATCACCGGCAAGAAGGTCCCGCAGTCCACGATCCTGTTCTGCGGCGTCCACTTCATGGCGGAGTCGGCGAAGGTGCTGGCGCCGGAGAAGCGCGTGCTCCTGCCGAACCTCTCGGCGGGCTGCTCGCTCGCGGACTCGATCACGCCGGAGTCGCTCGAGGACTGGAAGGAGCGCTACCCGGACCACGCGGTCGTCACCTACGTGAACTCGTCCGCGGAGGTGAAGGCGCTCTCCGACATCTGCTGCACGAGCGCGAACGCGGCCTCGGTCGTCCGCTCGCTGCCCCAGCGGAAGATCCTCTTCACGCCGGACCGGAACCTCGGCAACTGGGTGAAGGGGAAGGTGCCGGAGAAGGAGATCGTCGTCTACGACGGCTGCTGCCCCGTCCACGACGTGCTCCGCTCCGCGAACGTGAACCGGGTGAAGGACGCGCGGCCGGAGGCCATCGTCATCGCCCACCCCGAGTGTCGCGCCGACGTGATCGACGTCGCCGACGAGGTCTGCTCCACGACCGCAATGCTCGGCGCGGTCGAGAAGCACCCCGAGGCGCGGACGTTCATCGTCGCGACGGAGCACGGCATCGTCTACCAGATGAAGAAGCGCTGGCCCGACAAGGAGTTCATCGTCGCCGACGGCTGCATCGGGTGCCGGATGCACTGTCCGTACATGAAGATGATCGACCTCGTCATGATCCGCGACGCGCTCCAGCACGGGAAGCACGCGATCGACGTCCCGCTGGACGTCGCCGAGGGCGCGCGGAGGGCGCTGGAGCGGATGATCGCGGTCCCGCGAGACGCCTAGCTGCGGCGCACGATCCCGGGCCTGCGGCGGGCGTCCTCGCTCTCGCTAGCCGATCGCGAAGTAGACGAGGAACGCGATCGCCGCCCCCGCCATGAGCGGGTGGACCTCGCGGACGCGGCCGCGGAGCACCTTCAGGAGGACGAACGACACGAACCCGGCGCCGATGCCGTTCGTGATCGAGTAGGTGAACGGCATGACCGTGAAGGTGAGGAACGCCGGGATCGACTCGGTCGGGTCCTCCCAGGGCAGCGCCCCGACGTCGCGCATCATGAGGAAGCCGACGAGCACGAGCACCGCGCCGGTCGCCTGCGGCGGGACGACGCCCGCGAGCGGGGAGATGAAGAGGCAGAGCGCGAACAGCGCGCCCGTGACGACGGAGGTGAGCCCGGTGCGTCCGCCGGCGGCCGCGCCGGCGGCGCTCTCGGCGTAGGTCGTCGCCGACGACGAGCCGGCAGCACCGCCGACGACCGCCGCGAGGGAGTCGATGAGGAGGACCGTACCCGGGCGCGGGAAGTTGCCCCGCTCGTCGAGGTACTTCGCCTCCTGCCCGACCGCGACGACCGTGCCGACCGTGTCGAAGAAGTCGGACAGCATGAGCGAGAAGACGACGAGCGCCGCGGTGGCGCCGCCGAGCACGTGGACGAACCCGAAGTCGAAGTGGCCGAGCTGCCCGAAGTCCGGCAGCGCGAAGGGCGACGTCGGGAGCACGACCTCCCACGGCTTGAACCCGGCCGCGCCGCCGAACATCGCCTTCGCCGCGATGGCGACGGCGGTCGAGGCGCCGAGGCCGATGAGCAGCGCGCCGCGGGCGTTCCGCGCGATGAGCCAGCCCGTGAACACGAGGGTGAGCGCGAACAGCACCACGGGGAAGCCGCGGAGGTGCCCGGCCTGTCCGAGCGCGACGGGCACGGGGTCCGCGACGTTGCGCGAGATGAACCCGGCGTCGACGAACCCGATGATGGCCAGGAAGAGGCCGATGCCGATGCCGATCGCCCGCTTCATGCTCATCGGCACGGCGCGGACGACCGCCTGGCGGAGCCCGGTGGCGACGAGCGCGGTGATGACGAGGCCCTCGGCGACGATGACGCCCATCGCCTGGGGCCAGGTGAGGCCGCGCGCCGCGACGAGCTGGAACGCCACGACCGAGTTCAGGCCCATCCCCGCCGCCAGCGCGAGCGGCAGGTTCCCGAACACGCCCATCGCCAGGGTCATGAGCGCGGCCACGAGCGCGGTCGAGGTGAGGAGGGCGGGCTGCGAGAGCTTCGCGCCGGTCGCGTCGGCGACGCCGCCGAGGATCGCCGGGTTCACGAAGACGATGTACGCCATCGTCACGAACGTCGTGGCGCCGGCCAGGATCTCGCGGCGCACCGTCGTGCCGCGCGCCGTGAGGCCGAAGAAGCGGTCCAGGGCGCCGGTGGGGGCGGGGGTCGGGTTCATGTCGGTCTCGTGGCGGATGGGGCCGTAAGAGGCGGCGGAGGATAGCAGGGCGGGGCGACCGCCGGCCCCGAAAAGGAAGGGCCCGGGTGCCTCATGGAGGGCACCCGGGCCAGGTCCAGCACGGCTCGGTTCGGTTACTTGCGGGCCGCGCGCGCCGGCTTCTGCGCCTTGCCGCTCTTCGCGGGCGGACGGAGCTCCGCCACCACGCGATCGGCGCCGTAGATCTTCGTCAGCGCCTCGATGAGCGCGTCCGAGTGGACCGCCACGGTGCGGTTCACCGCCGGGTCGAAGCCGTAGTCCCCGCCGAGCGACTGGATGTTGCCGTCGAAGACGAGGCCGACGATCTCGCCGTCCTTGTTGATGACCGGCGAGCCCGAGTTGCCCCCGATGATGTCGTTCGAGGTGACGAAGTCGAAGCGGGTCTGGAGGTTCAGCCGGTCCTTCGCGGCGAGCCAGCTCTCCGGCAGCGCGAAGGGATCGCGCCCGGTGGCGCGCTCGTACGCGCCGGCGAACGTCGTGAACGGCTCGACCGTCTTGCCCTTCTCGGTCCAGCCCTCGACCGCGCCGTACGAGAGGCGGAGCGTGAACGTCGCGTCGGGGTAGGTGGTGCGCCCCTGGACCGCGAAGCGCGCCTCCGCGATCCGCTCGTGGTTCTTCTGCACGACCGACTCGACCTCGTCCTCGAACGTCTTGCGGACGGCGCGCGCGTCGGGGTCGATGGCGGCGGCGAGCGCGAGGAGCGGGTCGTTCGCACCCTTCACGGCCGCCTCGCCGCCCTCCCAGAGCTGCTTGCGGACCGCCACGTCGCGGAGCTTGGTCGTCTCGACCACGCGCTTCGCGACCTCCTGCGGCGACTCCTTCCCGAGGAGCTTCTTCATCACCGGGTGATCGGGGCCGAGCCGCTCGCGGATCTTGGAGAGCGAGTGCCCGAGCAGCAGCGTCTCGAACTCGGGGTAGATGGGCGCCTCGCTGAACAGCTCCTGCGTGAGCGCGGGCAGGTTCGAGTCGCGGAACTCGCGGAGCCGGTCCGGGCTCGCCTTCTGCCGCTCCGCCGCGCCGCGGAGGAGGTCGCGCGCGATGGCGAACAGCGTGCTGTTCCTGAACCCGCCCTCGAGCGAGTTGTACTCGTCACGGAGCTGCAGCACGCGGTCCTGCGCCTTCGCGATGGCGTCGAACGCGGGCAGCGCGTCCTTGCCGCGGGGATCCTTCGCGAGCGCCGCCTTCAGCGCCTCCTCGTTCGCGACGAGCGACCGGAAGAAGGCGCGGTCCTGGAGCGCGAGGAACCGGCCGCGGAGCGCCTTGTAGCCGTTCTCCACGTAGAAGAGGTGGGCGTTCGAGATGCGCTTCTGCTCGGGGCCGAGCATCTGGAAGCCCGTGAGGAGGCCGCGCAGCTCCGCGAGGCTCTGCAGCCGGTCCGGGAGCACGACGTCGCGCTGCATCGCGAGCTGGGCCACGGTGAGCGCGCGGTCGGTGCCGCCCGGGTGGCCGGAGACGAACGTGAGCTCGCCCGCCTCGGCGCCCTTCTGCGACCAGCGGAAGTGGTTCTTCATCTTCGCGGGCTTGCCGCCCTGGTAGACGCGCAGGAACGACACGTCGAGGTCGTAGCGGGGGAACATGAAGTTGTCGGGATCGCCGCCGAAGAAGGCGATGGCGAACTCGGGCGCGAACACGAGGCGCACGTCCTGGAACCGGCGGTACTTGTAGAGGTCGTAGACGCCGCCCTGGTAGAGCGTCACGACGTCGCAGCGCAGGTCGGGCGAGGTCTGGCACTCCTTCTCGATCCGCGCCATCTCGCCCTGCAGCGCCTTGTGGTACGCCTCGCCCTCGAGCCCCTTCGTCGCGGCGCGGACCCGCTGCGTCACGTCGCTGATCTGGACGAGCTGGTTCACCTCGACGGTCGGGCACTTCACCTCGTCCGCCTGCGTCTTCGCGTAGAAGCCGCTCTTCACGAAGTCCTTCTGCGCGGTCGAGAGCTGCTCGATGCACTCGTGCGCGCAGTGGTGGTTCGTCATCACGAGGCCGTCCTCGGAGACGAAGCTCGCGGAGCAGCCGCCGGCGAGGCGCACCGAGGAGAGGCGGGCGTTCTCGAGCCACGCGTCGCTCGGCCGGAACCCGTACTTCTTCTCCACCTTGTCGCTGGGGAACGCGTCGTACGTCCACATGCCCTCGTCCGCCACGGCGGCGAGGGGCGCGAGCAGGACCAGCGCGACGACCAGTCTCTTCATGAGGTTGCCTCCGGGGAGAGTACCGGGGCGCCTTTTCCCCGGTTGCCGGCGGTCATAGGACCGGCCCGGGAGTGAGTCAACTAAGCCGGAAACGTGACGGCCCCGCGGTAGGATCCCGCCGTGCTCTCCTCGCGCACCGCCTGGGATCTCGCCGCCAACGCGCTCGCGGCGCGCACCGACGCGCTCCGCGCGAGCGGCCGGCCGGTCCTGGATCTCGCCGAGTCGAATCCCACCCGGGCCGGCCTCGCCTGGGACCCGGCGGAGCTCACCGCCGCGCTCGCCGATCCGCGCGTCGCGTCCTACGAGCCGACGCCGCAGGGGCTCCTCGCGGCGCGGGAGGCGGTCTCGCGCTATCTCGCGGCGCGCGGCGCGGCGGTGGACCCGGGCCGGGTCCTCCTCACCGCCTCGACGAGCGAGGCGTACGCGCTCCTCTTCAAGCTCCTCTGCGATCCCGGCGACGAGGTGCTGGTGCCGGCGCCGTCGTACCCGCTGCTCGACCTCCTCGCCGACCTCGAGGCGGTCCGCCTCGTCCGCTACCCGATGCGCTACGACGGGAGCTGGCACCTCGATCGCGCCGCGCTCGAGGCGTCGATCGGGCCGCGGACGCGCGCCGTGGTGGTCGTCTCGCCGGCCAATCCGACGGGCGCGGTGCTCGACGCGGAGGAGCTCGCCGGACTGGATCGGCTGTGCGCCGCGAACGATCTCGCGCTCCTCGGCGACGAGGTGTTCGCCGACAGTGCGCTCCGGCCGTGCCCGAGCGTCGCTGCGGGCGAACGCGAGGCGCTCGCGTTCCACCTGTCGGGCCTCTCCAAGGTGTGCGGGCTCCCGCAGCTCAAGGTCGGCTGGATCGCGGTCGCGGGGCCTTCGGCCCGCGTCGAGCCCGCCCTCGCTCGCCTCGAGGTGGTCTCGGACGCGTACCTCTCCGTCTCCGGGCCGGCGCAGCTCGCGCTGCCCGGGCTCCTGGCGGGGCGCGAGCGCTTCCTCGCGCCGCTCCGCGTCCGGCTCGCGGCGAACCGCGCCACCCTCGCGGGGGTCCGCGGTGCGGCGGCGGACGTGCTCGCCTCCGCCGGCGGCTGGAGCGCGGTGCTCCGCATCGGCGAGACGATCGACGAGGAGGCGCTCTGCCTCGACCTCCTCGAGGACGGCGTCGTCGTGCAGCCCGGCTTCTTCTACGACTTCGAGCGGCAGGGCCACCTGGTCGTGTCGCTGCTCCCCCCGCCGCCCGAGTTCGCGGCGGGGCTCCGCCGCGTCCTCGACCGCTGTGGAAACGCCGATTTCGCCAGTCCTTCCGGGCGATAGCGCCCGATCGCCGATCGGGCCATCGGTTTGACACCCCTCCGATCGCCGGCCTATAAGCCGAGGGGCAATGAACCGGCTCAAGCTCTGGCTCTTCGCGCTCGTCGTCGTCGCGGCGGCGGGCGTGGCGGTGTACCTCCATACCCGCACGATGCGTGAGGAGGCGCTCGCGGCCGTGGACGCCGACGTCGCCTCCGCCGCCCAGCACGCCGAGGCCGCGAAGAGCGCGCTCGCACACGACGCTGCCGCCGCCGCCGCGCTCGTCGCGCGCGACCCCGCGCTCGCAGGGACCCTCGCCTCCGGGGGTGCCTCCGCGACCGACCCCGCCGCCCGGGCCCACCGGACGCGCGCCGTCGCGCCCGCGGGGTCGGACCCCGCCGCCGCGGAGCTCGTCACGGAGCGTGCCGCACGGGCCGCGCTCGCCGGAGCGGAGCGCGCCCTCGGGTTCCGGTTGCCGGAGGGGACCACCGTGATCGCCGCGTCGCGCGAGACGCTCGAGCGTCGCGAGGCGGGGGCGGGCGAGGCCGCAGCGCTGCTCCGCGCCGCGGTGGAGGGTGGATCGCCGCGCGGTCACGTCCGCGCCGGCGGCAAGCTCCTCTTCGCCGCCGCGGCGCCGGCGGGCGACGGCGCCGGGGTGCTCGTGCTCGCGCCGGTGGGCGAGGCGTTCGCGCGCGGGATCGCCGCCGCCTCGAGGGTGCCGGTGCTGCTCGTCGCGCCCGAGGCGAAGCCCATCGCCGTCGGGATCCTCCCGCTCGCCGACGAGGCCGCGATCGTGAAGGCCGCGAGCATCTTCGGCGTGACCTCGGACGCCGGCCGGCTCGGGCCGGTGGACCTCGGGGTCAGCGCCGTGAAGCTCCCCCGGGCGCCGCTCCTCGGCGCGTCCGCGCCCGGCTACCGCGTCCGCTCGGTGGCGCTCGAGGGCGTGAAGGGGGCCGCGGTGATCGCGGTGGCTCCCACCGCCTCGAGCCTCGCGCCCATCGTGATCCTCCAGTGGCAGGCGATCGGCGCGCTGGGGCTCGCGATCGTGCTCGCGGGCCTGTTCGGCGTCCTCGTCCGCGCGGCGGAGCCCGCCCCCATGCTCCCCGAGTCGCTCCTCTCGGCGGCGGCGCGCCTCGAGAAGGGCGACTTCTCCGCGCGCGTGCCGGAGCTCGCCGGCCAGCTCGGGACGGTGGCCGCCGCGCTGAACCGCGCCGCCGAGGCGGCCTCGACGCCGCCCGCGGCGGCGCCGGCGCCCGCAGAGGATCTCTTCGCGCGCGCCGCGCGGCCCGCCGAGGCGGACCCGTCCGCGTTCGAGTTCCCGCTGCGCGCCCCCGAGCCGCTCGCTCCTGCGGCCGAGGCGAGCGCGGCGCCGCCGGCTCCTCCCGCGCCCGCCCCCGGGCACGCGGACGCGGCGCGCGCGGGCGTGATCGTTCCCCCGGCGCCCGCGGAAGAGCCGCTCGCGGCGCCCGCAGAGCTCCTGCAGGCCGCCGCCCAGGCCGCAGCCCCCGACGGCGACGACGAGCAGGGCCACTGGCGTCAGGTCTTCTCCGACTTCCTCCGCACGCGGGGCGAGTGCGGGGAGGCGGCGGGCGGGCTCACGTTCGAGCGGTTCGCCCAAAAGCTCGCCTCCAACAAGGCGGCCCTCGTCTCGAAGTACGCCTGCCGGACCGTCCGGTTCCAGGTGTACGTGAAGGACGGGAAGGCGGCGTTGAAGGCGACTCCCGTTCGCTGACCCGAGGGATTGAAACCTACGCGGCCGGCGGAAGCGTCAGCGTGAACGTCGCGCCCGCGCCCTGCACGGAGGCGACCTCGAGCGCGCCGCCGTGCTCCTCCGCGATGCGCTGCGCGATGGCGAGGCCGAGGCCGGTGCCGCCCTCCTTCGTGGTGAAGTAGGGCTCGAAGACGCGCGGCAGCTCCTCCGGGCCGATGCCCGGGCCGGTGTCGGAGACGGAGAACGCCACCGCCGGGCCGGCGCGGCGCGCCGCGAGCCGGAGGGTCCCGCCCGCCGGCATCGCGTCGAGCGCGTTCCCCACGAGGTTCAGGAGCACCTGCAGGATCTGATCGCGATCGGCGAGCACCGGCGGCAGCCCGGGCTCGACCTCGCGCGCCACGACGACGCCCTCGGGCGGGGTCGGGAAGAGCGCGAGCACCGACTGGACGAGCTCCTCCGGGGAGATCGCGGCCCGCTCGGGAGCGGGCAGCCGCGCGAACCGGCTGAACTCGTCGACGATGCGCTTCAGGCGCCGGACCTCCTCGCCGATCGCGCGCGTGCCCTCGTCGAAGATCTCACCGAAGTCCCGCCGACCGCGGGCGTGCGCGTCGCGCAGCGTCTCGACGCTCATGGCGATGGGGGTGAGCGGGTTCTTGATCTCGTGGGCGAGCCGCCGCGCCACCTCGCGCCACGCGGCGATGCGCTCGGCCTGCGCGAGCCGGCCGCGGCTCGCGGCCAGATCGGCGGTCATGCCGTTGAACGCGCGCACGAGCTCGCCCACCTCTCCGGAGGCGCCGACGCCCTCGACGCGCGCGCCGAGGTCGCCCGCCGCGACGCGCAGCGCGGCGGAGCGCAGCGCGTCCACCGGCCGGGTCACGCGCGAGGCGAGGAG
>NZ_JALCYX010000006.1:0-135122 GCF_022690695.1 Anaeromyxobacter sp. SG17 | reverse complement strand
CATGGCCGGCTTCAACGAAGGCGCGGCGCCGATCGAACTCGTCGAGGTGCAGGAGGAAGTCGACCTGGACGTTTCGTTCCTCTCCGGCGAGCTCGCGCAGGCGCAGGGCGAGAACGTTCGACTCGAGTGAAGCGGGGGCGAGCGCAGACATGGGGTGCACCTCCAGTACACCCTTCGTAGCACGCGATTTCCGGAGCTCCAGAGACGCTCCAGGTTCGCGTCTGCGCGGCGTTCTCCGCTGCGCCCTCGTCGGAGCCTCAAACCGATCGGCGCGCGCTTCACGCGCGAGGCGCGTGCGCGAGAGCGGCCCTCCCGCGCCTACCCATATGCCGAGCGCGATCGAAGCGAGAAGGCGTCAATGGGAATTGTTTCACCCACCGCAACTGGGACGCCTTGAGCGCGAGCGACGCTGCGAAGTTCCGGCGGACTATCGCTGGCGATAGTCGTTACGGTAGGTGAACAGAGGACCTCCCGCGACGCTCCGGCCGTGCGCCGGCGCGAGCTGCGGAAGCGCCTACGAGAAGTCCGCATTCACCCTCTGCGCCGCGCCCAGCCGTCCCGACACACGGCGAGACGTTCGCCTGCTCCGCCGCCACCCTCGCGTTCATGGTGTCGCGCTCGAAGCGCGTGTGCCGACCCCGTCGATGCCGGAATCCGGCAAGCGCACGTAAGACGGCGGTCGAAACACCCACGCTCGTCCGGCCAGTACCCGCACTCGTGCTGCCCGTCAGAACAGCTCAGCAGGCGTGAGCCAGCCCGCCGCGGCGAAGCCGCCGACCCACTGCGCCTCCTCGACCGCGAGGCGGTAGAGCTTGAAGTCGAGGCCGAGGAGGCCGCGCGCGTCGGGGTGGCGGGCGAGGTATGCGGTCTTCGCCTCGGTCTCGTCCGCGCCCTCCAGCACCGAGACCTTCCCGTAGAGGGTGAGCCGCGGCGCCGTGCGCGCGTCCTTCACCGCGGCGGCCGCGTCGTACACGAACAGGCAGGCGCGCGGATCCGCCTCGAGGTTGCGGGTGTGCTGCGCGAGCGCCGAGAGGAGCAGGATCGGCGCCCCGCGCGCGTCGAGCGCGAAGGGCGCGAGCGACGCCGCCGGCCAGCCCGGCCTGCGCTGCGAGAGGGTCGTGAGGACCGCGACCTTCTCCGCTCGCAGGAGCGCGCGCGCCGCCTCCGCCCCGCCCATCTCCTCCACCCGCGCCTGCGCCTTCTTCTCGGCGGCTTCCCTTGGATCCTCGGCCATGGCGTCCCCCTGGCGCTGTTCGTGTCGCCCGCCGACGCGCGACGCCGCTCCCCGGCGGGTTACGGCGCGGCGTCTCGGGGGGGACTCGCGACCGCTCTACAGCGCCACGAGCCCCAGCCGCGCGGCCCGAACGATCGCCTCCGCCCGGCTCTCGACCCCGAGCTTCCCCAGGATCGCGTTCACGTGGAACTTGGCGGTGTGATCGGAGATCCCGAGCCGCGCGGCGATGGCCTTGTTCGCGAGCCCCTCGGCGAGGAGCGAGAGCACCTCGCGCTCGCGCGGGGTGAGCCCCTCGGCGGCGAGCGGCGCGTCGGGGAGCCGCAGCCACTCGCCCGCGAGCGGCGCCTCCAGCACGGCGAGCCCGCGCGCGACCGCGACCAGCGCGGCCGAGAGCGCGTCGGGCGTGACGCCGCGGAGGAGCACGCCGCGCGCGCCCGCGCGGAGCGCCTCGGAGGCGTGCGACTCGTCCGCCGCGAGGGCCAGGATCGCCGCGGTCCCGGCCCCGTTCAGCGCCTCGGCCGCCTCGCCCGCGACGCCGAGATCCCAGAGCACCACGTCCGGCCCGGTCGCGACGATCGACTCCGCCGCGGCATCGGAGTCGGACTCGCCCGCGAGCACGAGATCCGCGCGGCCGGCGAGCAGCGCCGCGAGCCCCGCGCGAGCGAGCGGGTCGTCGCCGACGAGGAGGACGCGGACGGACATGGGGCGGATGTAACGGCGCTCGGCGCACGGCGCGCGACGAGGGAGGGACCTCGAACATCCGACGAGTGCGCAGACCTCGACCTCGACCCCGACCGGATCCCGACCACGTCCCCGCCCCGATCTCGCCGTCGCGCCCCCGGATCCTACCCAATCGATTAGGTCGCGCTCCCGTCCCTCCCGCCGATGTGCCGCCCCGCTCGCCTTCCTACGCTTTCCCCCGGGCGCCAACCGTCCCCGGCGCCCACGGAGAGCGAGAAGCCATGGAAGCCCACACCCTGTCCGCCCTGTCCGACGAGCTCACCGCGCTCGTCCGCCTCGCCCAGGAGCACGTCGTCCGCGTCGAGGGCCGCCGCGGCCGCGCGGCGAGCGGCGTCGCCTGGTCAGCCGACGGCATCGTCGTCACCGCCCATCACGTCCTCGATCGCGACGAGGAGATCGACGTCGGGCTGCCGTCCGGCGAGACGGCCGTCGCCGAGGTCGTCGGGCGCGATCCCACCACCGACCTCGCCGCCCTCCGCCTGCGCGGCGGCGGGATCGCCCCGGCCCCCTGGACCGACGCGCCGCTCGCGGCCGGGGCGCTCGTCCTCGGGGTGACGCGCCCGGGCAAGAGCCCGCGCGTCGGGCTCGGCCTCGTCGCGCGCGCAGCGGGCGAGTACCGCGGCGGCCGGGGCGGCCGGATCGACCGGTTCCTCGAGACCACGCTCGCGCTGCACCCCGGCGTCTCGGGCGGCCTCGCGGTGTCCGCGGGGGGCGCGCCGCTCGGGCTCCTCTCCGCGGGGCTCGTGCGCGGCAGCGCGATGATCGTCCCGCCGGCCACGCTCCGCCGGGTCGTGAAGTCGCTCCTCGCCCACGGCGAGGTGCGCCGCGGCTACCTCGGCCTCGCGACGATGCCCGTGCCGCTCCCGGCCCCGCTCCGCGCGGCGACCGGCGAGCACGTGGCGCTCCTCGTCACGCGCGTCGAGCCGGAGAGCCCCGCCGAGCGCGCCGGGATCCTCCTCGGCGACGCGCTCCTCTCGTTCGGGGGAGACACGCTCCAGGATCCGTCCGAGCTCCTCGGGCTCCTCGCCGAGGACCGGATCGGAGACGCGGTGCCGATGAAGCTGCTGCGCGCCGGAGAGGTGCGCGACGTGACGGTCACGGTCGGCGCGCGCGGGCACGGGAGGCGGTCGTGATCCCCATCGCGGACCTCTCGAGCGGCCTCGCCGACCTCGTCGCGCGCGCGTCGCCGAGCGTGGTCGGGGTCGAGCACCGGCGCGGCCTCGGCTCGGGCGTGGTGCTCGCGCCGGACGGCTGGATCCTCACGAACGCGCACGTGGCGGCGGGGCCCGGCCCGCTGCGCGTGCGCCTCTCCGGCGCGCGCACCGTGAAGGGCGAGCTCGCCGGCGCGGACGCGCGCACGGACCTCGCCGTCGTGCGGGCCGACGCGCGCGACCTCCCTCCGCTCCCGCTCGCGGAGCGCCGCCTGCGCGTCGGGGAGATCGTGCTCGCCATCGGCAACCCGCTCGGCTTCGAGCGCTCGGTCACGACGGGCGTCGTCTCCGCGCTGCACCGCAACCTCCCCGCCGCGGGGGGCGAGGTGCTCGAGGGGCTCGTGCAGACCGACGCGGCGGTGAACCCCGGCAACTCCGGCGGGCCGCTCGTGGACGCCCACGGAGCCGTGGTCGGCATCACGACGGCGATGCTCCCCTGGGCGCACGGCATCGGCTTCGCCATCCCGGCGCACACCGCGAGCTGGATCGCCTCTGTGCTCATCCGCGACGGCTCGGTGCGAAGGCCCTTCCTCGGCGTCTCCGCGCGCGGCGAGGACCTCGATCCGGCCGACGCGCAGGCCGCCGGGCACGGGAGGGCCGTGCGCGTGATGGAGGTCGTCGCCGGCTCGCCCGCCGAGGCGGCGGGGCTCCGCGGCGGGGACCTGGTGGTCGGCGCGGCGGGAGGACCGGTCGAGACGCTCGACGATCTGGTGCGGGCGATGGTGCTCGGCGGCGAGGGTGCGCTGCGCGTGGACGTGCTGCGCGGAGGGGGGCTGCGGCAGGTGGAGATCCGCCCGAGGCCGGCGGCGCTGGCGGCGTAGGGGGACCCCGGCCGGACCCCGGCGCTGCCCGGCCCTCGTCCCGCCCGGCCGCGCGTTATACCTGCGCCATGCCGGATCGCCGCCGCGCGCCCGTCGCAGCCGGGCTCGTGCTCCTCGCCGCGGCGCTCGCCGCGCTCCTCGCCTGGTGGGCGATGCGCGAGCCGCAGCGCGCCGCTCCGCTCCCGCCCGCCCGCCCGCCCGCGCCCGCGAGCGACACCGCCCGCGCGGCGCCGGATCATCCACCCTCGCGCCTCCCCATCCGCGTCCCCGCCGTCCCCGCCACGGGCGCGGACTCCGCCGCGCCGGGTCCGGCCACGTTCGAGGGACGCGTCGTCTCGAGCACGAGCGGCGCCGGCGTCGGCGGCGCCGACCTGACCTTCTCGCGCGCCGGGGCGGCCGCCTCGGTGCGCGCCGGCCCGGACGGCGCGTTTCGCTTCGAGCCACCGGCGGAGGGTCGCTGGCTCCTCGCGGCGGTGGTGGCTCCGGGCTTCCTGCCGTTCGCGCCGGAGTGGGGCCACAGCCCCGTCCAGCTCGACGCGCGCGCGGGGCGTCCGGTGCGCGGGCTCGAGATCCACCTCGTACCCGCGACGCCGATCGCCGGCCGCGTGGTCGACCGCGAGGGGCACGCGATCGCGGGCGCCGAGGTGCGGCTCTCGGGAGCCGCGGCCGAGGCGGCGCTCGTGCCCATCGCGGACCGTTTCACGACGGACGCCGCGGGCGAGTTCCACTTCTCGGCGCCGGAGGGCGCCGTCCTCGAGGCGCGCAAGGACGGGTTCCTCCCCGGGCGCGCCCCCGTGGACGGGCTCGCCCTGCTGAACGGCCGCGTGACCGTGACGCTGGGGCCCGCCCACCGTTCGCTCGGGTCGCCCGGCCCGGTGGCGGGGCGCGTCGTCGAGAGGGGCGGCGGCCCGATCGCGGGGGCGCTCGTCACCGCCGCGCCCGAGGGGCCGTTCGGGGGCGCCGGCCCCCCCGCCGCGCAATCGCTGACGGACGACGAGGGCCGCTTCGCGCTCGCGGACCTCGCCGCCGGGCGCTACCGCGTCACGGCGCGGGCGGAGGGGCGCGCTCCCGCGACCGCGCGGCGCGTCAGCCCGGGCGCGCGGGAGCTCCTGCTCGAGCTCGGCGCGGGCGGCCGGCTGCGCGGCTGCGTCCGCGACGCCGCCTCCGGACGGCCGGTCGCGCCCTTCACGGTGACCGTGCTCGAGCGCCGCGGGCCGCTCCGCCTCGTGCCGCAGGCGAGCCGCTCGGTCATCGATCCGTCCGGATGCTACGCGCTCGACGACCTCGCGCCCGGTCCCGCCGTCGTGACCGTGTCGGCGCCGGGGTACGCGCCCTCGCGGGAGCTCGCCGTCGAGGTCCCCGCGCCGGACGCGGAGGCGGTGGCGGACGCTGCCCTCGAGCCGGGCGGGCGCGTCGAGGGGATCGTGCGCGACGACGCGACGGGCGCCCCGCTCGCCGGCGCGCGCATCTCGGTCGAGGGGACGTTCGCCGAGAGCGCCGCCTCGACCTTCCCGGCGCTCTCCGAGGCGACCACGGGGGACGACGGCCGCTTCGCGCTCTCGAGCCTGCCGCGCCGCGCCTCGCTGTTCGTCGCCGCGGCCGGGCACCACGCGCGCATCGTCGGCGTGGACGCCCCCCCGGGCGGCGGCGCCGGCGCGCTCGAGGTCCGGCTCCGGCCGGTCGAGGCGGGGGAGGAGCCGCGCGTGGATCTCGCCGGGATCGGAATCGTCCTCGCGACGCGCGACGACGGGCTGCAGGTCGCGCAGGTGGTGCCCGGCGGCGGGGCGGCGGAGGTGGGCATCGCCGCCGGGGATCTCGTGATCCGCGTGGAGGGGCGGGCCGTGACCGAGCTCGGCTTCGCGGGGGCGGTGGACGCGATCCGCGGGCCCGAGGGGACCGCGGTGGTCCTGACGGTGCGCCGCGGCGACGCGACGTTCGACGTGCGCGTGCCGCGGCGGATCGTGCGCGGCTGATGGCGCGCCGCGGACGCGAAACGGCCGGGCGCGTCGCCGTGCCCGGCCGTCTCGCTCTCGCGACTTTCTTCGAGCGTCGCTACTTGCCGCCGCCCGACCCGCCGCCGGTCCCGCCCGCGCCGGTGGGCGCGCTGCCGCTGCCCGTCCCGGAGCCGGAAGGGCCCCCGGCGCCGCCGGTCCCGCCACCCTTGCCTGCCGCGCCGCTGCCGGTGCCCATCTCGCCGGCTCGCGAGCCGTGGCGCGCCTGCGAGCCGCCCCGCTCGAGCTGCTTCTCGATCCGCTGCGCCTCCTGCAGGTGGCCCTGGAGCGTCGTGTGCGTGGTCTCGAAGAACGAGGCGAGCTGCGTCTGGTTCTCCTTGCGCGCCTCCTTCGCCGCCTTCTCGACCTCCTTCGTGTCCTTCTTGTGGTCCTTCACCATGTCCTTCATGAAGGCCTTGTCGAACTCGGCGCCCTGCTTCTTCTGCAGGTCCGTCACGCGCTCCTGGCCTTCCTTCGTCTTCTCCCGGGTCTCCTCGCCCTGCAGGTTCACGCCCATCGTCTGCGCGAGCTGCTGGAGCTGGTCGTCGTTCTTCTGGTGATCCTGGGCCAGCTTCTCGGCGTACTGCTTCACCTCGGGCGCCTGGGCGCTCTGGGCGCCGAGCTGACCGAGCTGCACCTCGGTCTGGTTGGCCGCGTGCAGCTCCTGGACGGCCTTCACCAGATCCTTCTTCAGCGCCTTGCCGGACTCGGTCCCGGCGCTCCCGGTCCCCATCGTGCTGCTGGTCGACCCGCGGCTGCCGGTCGAGCCTTGCTCGGTCGCGCTCGATCCCGTGCCCCGGTTGCTCGTCGTGCTCCGCGGCGCGTCGTCACCCGGTGACCGCTGGCCGCCCGTTCCCATCTGCGACCCGGCGCCTTGCCCGTAGGCAGGCGCCCCGACGAGCAGCGCCGCGAGGATCGCGGCTCTCCTCCACCGATTGTTCATGGTGTCCTCCCCCTTGGATCCGTGAATTGCTCAGGGCAAAAGCTGTAGAGGAGGCACGCGATTCGCACGCGGCGCGGGATCGTGCGCTCGCGGCGGGAGCGCACGCCCGCGCGCACGGAAACCGGCCCACCTTGTGCGTACCCCGCCCCCTTTCTCGCTCCCTCCCGGCCGTGCTAACGCGATGGCATGAGCCTCGACGAGACCCGCGTCGGCGCGGCGCCCCAGGCGACCGGCCGCGCCCGAACCGCGAAAGCCTCCCTCGTCGTCGTCCACGCCGCCGACGGGGCGGAGAAGGGACGCACCTACGCCCTGGGCGACGAGGACGTGACGATCGGCCGGGAGGCCGGGAACACGGTCGTGGTGGGCTCGGACCAGGCGTCGCGCCGGCACGCTCGGATCTTCGTCTCGGGGGGCGTCCACGTGCTCGTGGACCTCGACTCGACGAACGGGACGTTCCTCAACTCGAAGCTCGTCCAGGAGCAGACGCTCCGCCACGGGGACGTCGTCCGGATCGCCTCGACCGTGCTGAAGTACGTCGTGGAGAGCTGAGGGTCCCTACATCATGCCGAGGTGCAGCCGCGCCGCCTCGCTCATCCGCGACGGGTCCCAGGGCGGATCGAAGACGAGCTCGACGTCGACGTCCTTCACGCCCGGCACGCCGAGCACGCTGCGCCGCACGTCGTCCACGAGCACCGGACCGATGCCGCAGCCCGGCGCCGTGAGCGTCATCTTCACGTGCACCTTGTGGCCGCCCTCCACCGGCTCGGCGGCGAGCGCGTAGACGAGGCCGAGCTCGACGATGCTCGCGGGGATCTCCGGGTCGTAGACCGTCCGGAGCGCCTCCCAGACCTTCTCCTCGTCGAACGGGCCCTCCACCGCCGCGGCGCGCTCTGCCGCGAACCTCCGGGCCTCCGCCTCGAACTCCGGGCCGAGCGCGTCCGCGTCGGTGCCGTCGATGCGGACGAGTCCGCCGAGCTCGGTCATGGCGGTGAACTGACCGCCCAGCGCCTGCTGCACGACGAGCCACGTGCCGGAGGGGAGCAGGACACGGTCGCCGTCCGGGACCCGGACGGCCGGGACGTCGCGCCGCGTGGAGGTGGGCGTGCGGGAGAAGGCCATGGTCACTCCGTCGAGATCGCCTCGCCGCCGCCGCGCAGCGCCTGGCGCAGCGCGTGCCACGGGAGGCTCGCGCACTTCACGCGGGTCGGGTACTCGTGCACGCCCCCGAACACGGCGAGCTTGCCGAGCGACTCCGCGTCCACCGCGCCGGGCCCCTCCGTGACCAGGCGGTGGAACTGCTCGAACACCGCGTCGATCTCGGCCGGCGTCCTGCCCTTCGCGAACCCGGTCATGACCGAGGCCGAGGCCTTCGAGATCGCGCAGCCGCTCCCCTCGAAGCGGACGTCGCGGACGACGCCGTCCTCGAGCCGCGCCTGGACGGCGATCCGGTCCCCGCACAGCGGGTTCAGGCCCTCCGCGCGGTGCGTCGCCCCCTCGAGCGGCCCGTAGTTGCGGGGTCGCTTGCCGTGGTCGAGCACCACCTCCTGGTACAGATCCGTCAGCTCCGACATGTCCTCACTCCGGCCGCCGCGAGGCGCGGCTCAGGCGAACATCTCCCGGACCGCGCGGATCCCGCGCACGAGCGCGTCGACGTCCTCGGGGGTGTTGTAGAGCCCGAACGACGCGCGGGCCGTCGCCGCGAGGCCGAGGCGCTGCATGAGCGGCTGGGCGCAGTGGTGCCCGGCGCGGACGGCCACCCCGTGCCGGTCGAGCACGGTGCCGACGTCGTGCGGGTGGACGTCCCCGACGAGGAAGGAGACCACCCCCGCGCGCTCGCGCGGCGTGCCGACGAGGCGCACGCCCTCCTCCGCCTCGAGCGCGTCCACCGCGAGCGCGAGGAGCTCGCGCTCGTGCGCGGCGATCGCCTCGAGGCCGAGGCCGTCCACGTAGTCGATGGCGGCGGCGAGCCCGATCGCGCCGGCGATGTCGGGCGTGCCGGCCTCGAACTTGTGGGGCAGCGCGTTGTAGATCGTCTTCTCGAAGGTGACGGAGAGGATCATGTCCCCCCCGCCCTGCCAGGGCGGCATCGCCTCGAGGTGCTCGCGGCGCCCCCACAGCACGCCCACGCCGGTGGGCCCGTACAGCTTGTGGCCGCTGAACGCGTAGAAGTCCGCGCCGGAGGCGGCGGCGTCGAAGCCGAGGTGCGGCGCGCCCTGGGCGCCGTCCACGAGCACCGGCACGCCCCTCGCCTTCGCCCGCGCGATGATCTCGGGCAGCGGGTTCACCGTCCCGAGCGCGTTCGAGACCTGCGTCACCGCGAGGAGCCGGGTGCGGGGGCCGAGGAGCGCCTCGAGCGCGTCGAGGTCGAGGTCGCCCGCGTCGGTCACGGGCACGACGCGCAGCCGCGCGCCCTTCTCCTGGCAGAGCATCTGCCAGGGGACGATGTTGGAGTGGTGCTCGAGCTCGGTGACGAGCACCTCGTCGCCGGCCCCGACCCGCGTCCGCCCGAACGTCTGCGCGACGAGGTTCACCGCCTCGGTGGTGCCGCGGACGAAGATCACCTCGCGCGGATCCGGGGCGCCGATGAAGCGCGCCACGCGCTTGCGCGCCTCGTCGTGGCGGCGCGTGGCCCGCTCGGACAGGAGGTGCACGCCGCGGTGCACGTTCGCGTTGTCCTCCTCGTAGTACCGGGAGATCGCGTCGATGACGGCGCGCGGCTTCTGGGTCGTCGCGGCGTTGTCGAGGTACACGAGCGGACGGCCGTGGACGCGCTGGCGCAGGATCGGGAAGTCCTCGCGCGCGCGCGCCGCGTCGAAGGCCGGCGCGGGCCGCCGCGCCGGGGCCGCCCCGCTCAGCCGCTTCTCGCCCGCCGCGCTCGTTCCGCTCACGCTCATGCCGCCTCCAGGAGCCGCGCGCCCGCGGGGAGCCGGGCCTGGACGAGGCCCTTCGCCGCCGCGCGGAGCGGGGCGGCGCGGACGAGGTCCACCATCTCCGCCACGAACGCATAGATGAGGAGCCCGCGGGCCTCGGCCGCGGGCAGCCCGCGCGAGCGCAGGTAGAAGAGCGCGGCCTCGTCGAGCTGGCCGACCGTGCCGCCGTGGCCGCACTTCACGTCGTCCGCGAAGATCTCGAGCTGCGGCTTCGTGTCGACGATCGCGTCGTCGGAGAGGAGCAGGTTCGAGTTCATCTGACGGGCGACCGTCTTCTGCGCGCCCGGCATCACGCGGATGCGGCCGGAGAAGACGCCGCGCGCGTGGCCGTCGAGGACGCCCTTGTACGTCTCGGTGGTCGAGCAGCGGGGCACGGCGTGCTCCACCCAGGAGAAGTTGTCCACGAGCCGCTCGCCGTCCGCCATGTAGAGGCCGTTCGCGGCGACGCTCGCCTGCTCGCCGACGAGCCGGGTGCGCAGCTCGCTCCGGGACAGGCGCCCGCCGAGCGACAGCGCGTGCGCGGCGAGGGTCGCCTTCGCCTGCTGCTCTGCGGCGACGACGCCCACGTGGAAGGCGCGCGGCGACTCGTCCTGCAGCCGCACGTGCTCGACGTCGGCGCCCTCGCCGAGGACGAGCTCCGTGACCGCGTTCGTGAGGTAGACGCCGTCCTCCCCCAGGAAGACCTCGGCGACGGTCGCGCGGGCGCCCTCGCCGGCGACGACGAGCGTGCGGGGGCTCGCGAGCGCGGGGCGCGCCCCGGAGGCGAGGAACACGAGGACGACGGGCGCGTCGAGGGTGGCGCCGGCGGGCAGGTGCACGAAGCCGCCGTCGGCCATGAGCGCGGCGTTCGCCGCGACGAACGCGTGCTCCTCGGGGCGGGCGAGCCGGCCGAGGTGCGGCTTCACGAGCGCCGGCGCCTCGAGGAGCGCCTGCGCGAGCGAGGACACGATCGCGCCCGCGGGCAGCCCCTCGATCACGGAGAGCTCGCGGCGGAGCCGGCCGTCCACGAACACGAGCCGCGGGCCGCCGCCCGGCGCCCGCGCGAGGAGCGCCCCCAGGCGCGCGGCGCCGGCCTCGGCGTCCGCGGGGCGCGTCCGCTCGAGCACCACGGGCGCGAGCGAGGCGAGGCTCGTGAACCGCCAGTCCTCGTCGCGCGAGGTGGGCAGGCCGCGGGCGCGGAAGCGCGCCAGCGCCTCCAGGCGGGCCTCGGCGAGCCACCCGGGCTCGCGCGGGTCCTTCGCGAACAGCTCCACGAGGCTCGACTCGACGGGCGTCATCGCGCTCCTCACGCGCCCGCGGGCTGGGCGAGCTCCGGCCGCATGCCGTCCGTCCACGCGTAGCCGGTCTGCTCGAGCTCGTCCGCGAGCTCCGGCCCGCCCGAGCGCACGATCCGCCCGTTCGCCATGACGTGCACGACGTCGGGGGGGATGTACTCGAGGAGCCGCTTGTAGTGGGTGACGAGCAGGATGCCGCGCTCCGGGCCGCGCGCCGCGTTCACCCCGCGCGCGACCACGCGGAGCGCGTCGATGTCGAGCCCCGAGTCGATCTCGTCGAGGATGGCGAGCCTGGGCTCGAGCACCGCCATCTGGAAGACCTCGTTCCGCTTCTTCTCGCCGCCGGAGAAGCCCTCGTTCACCGAACGGCTCCCGAAGGCGGGGTCGAGCTCGACGAGCTTCATCTTCTCCTTGGCGAGCGCGAGGAAGTCCATCGCGTCGAGCTCCTCCTCGCCGCGCGAGCGCCGGATGGCGTTGAGCGCGGTGCGGAGGAAGTAGAGGTTCCCGACCCCGGGGATCTCCACCGGGTACTGGAAGCCCAGGAACAGCCCCGCCGCCGCGCGCGCCTCGGGCGCGAGCGCGAGGAGGTCCTGGCCCGCGTAGGTCGCCGACCCGCCCGTCACCTCGAACGCCTCGCGGCCGGCGAGCACGCCCGCGAGCGTGGACTTGCCGGAGCCGTTCGGCCCCATGATCGCGTGCACCTCGCCCGGCCGGATCTCGAGGTCCACGCCCTTCAGGATCTCGCCCTCCCCGCCCGCGACCCTCGCGCGCAGCCCGCTCACCCGCAGCAGCGCCGCGGCGTCCCTCGCGCCGTTCACCTGGACGTTCCCTCCCATCGCTAGCCGACGCTCCCTTCCAGGCTCATCCCGAGGAGCTTCTGCGCTTCCACCGCGAACTCCATCGGCAGCTCCTTCAGGACCTGCTTCGCGAACCCGTTGACGATCATGGAGACCGCGTCCTCGTCCGAGATGCCGCGCTGCTTGCAGTAGAAGAGCTGGTCCTCGCTGATCTTCGAGGTGGTGGCCTCGTGCTCGACCTTCGCCGAGGGGTTGCGCACCTCGATGTACGGGAACGTGTGGGCGCCGCAGCGGTCGCCGATGAGGAGCGAGTCGCACTGCGAGTAATTGCGGGCGCCCACCGCCCCCTTCATCATCTTCACGAGCCCGCGGTAGGTGTTCTGGCCCCGGCCGGCGCTGATGCCCTTCGAGATGATCGTCGAGCGGGTGTTCCTGCCGACGTGGATCATCTTCGTGCCGGTGTCCGCCTGCTGCCGGTGGTTGGTGAGCGCGACCGAGTAGAACTCGCCCACCGAGTCGTCGCCCTGGAGGATGCAGGACGGGTACTTCCAGGTGATCGCCGAGCCGGTCTCGACCTGCGTCCAGCTGATCTTTGCCCGCGCGAGCGCCTTCCCGCGCTTGGTCACGAAGTTGTAGATGCCGCCCCGGCCCTCGGCGTCGCCGGGGTACCAGTTCTGGACGGTGGAGTACTTGATGTGGGCGCCCTCGTGCGCCACGAGCTCGACCACGGCGGCGTGGAGCTGGTTCTCGTCCCGCTGCGGGGCCGTGCAGCCCTCGAGGTAGGAGACGTACGCGCCCTCGTCGGCGACGATGAGGGTCCGCTCGAACTGCCCCGTGTCCTTCGCGTTGATCCGGAAGTAGGTCGAGAGCTCCATCGGGCAGCGCACGCCCTTCGGCACGTAGACGAACGAGCCGTCGGAGAAGACCGCGCTGTTCAGCGCCGCGAAGTAGTTGTCGCTGTACGGCACGACCGAGCCGAGCCACCGCTCGACGAGCGCGGGGTGCTCGCGCACGGCCTCCGAGAACGAGCAGAAGACGATGCCCAGGTCGCCGAGCTTCTTCTTGTAGGTGGTCGCGACGGACACCGAGTCGAACACGGCGTCCACCGCCACCCCGGCGAGCCGCTGCTGCTCCGCGAGCGGGATGCCGAGCTTCTCGAAGGCGCGCTTCAGCTCGGGGTCCACCTCGTCCATCGAGGCCAGCGGCTTCTTCTGCTTGGGCGCCGAGTAGTAGACGATGTCCTGGTAGTCGATGGGCGGGTACTTCACGTTCGCCCAGGTCGGCTCCTCGAGCGTGAGCCAGTTCCGGTACGCCTTGAGGCGCCACTCCAGCATGAAGTGCGGCTCGTTCTTCTTCGCCGAGATGAGGCGGACGATGTCCTCGGACAGGCCGCGCGGGACCCTGTCCTCCTCGATGTCGGTGACGAAGCCGTAGCGGTACTTCTGCTGCGTCAGCTCCTTGAGCTGCTGCGCGGTGGTCATGACGCGTGGACTCCCAGCGTGACGGGCGCGGGCGACTCGTCGGCCGGCGCGCGGAAGGGGGCGATGGCGGAGAGGGGCAGGCCCGCGAGCGCCCCCTGGATCGCGCGGGTGACGGGGTCGAAGCTCGCCTTCGCGGGGCAGGTCGCCTCGATGCCGCAGGCCACCTTCGCCGGCGAGGTGCAGTCGGTGAGCGCGATCGGCCCCTCGAGCGCCTCGACGATCTCGGCCACGGAGATGCGCTCCGCAGGCCGCGCGAGCCCATACCCGCCGTGACGGCCGCGGTGCGAGACGACGAGCCCGGCCTTCGAGAGCTCCTTGCACAGCTTGGAGACGGTGGGGAGCGGCACACCCGAGCGCCCCGAGAGCTCCTGCGCGGCGAGCGTGCGGCCGCTGCGCGCGAGGTGCGCGAGCAGCACGATCGCGTAGTCGGTGAGCTTGGACATTCTGATCATCCGTCCGCCTCCGCGGGCCGATCCATCATGGACCGAAACAGTCCACTTACGGATGATTAAACGCTGCGGCAGCGGATTTCATGCCCATCGACGGGCGGCGCCAAAACCCCTGTGGGATCAGGGACTCAGAGGCTCGCCCGGCCGAGTGGCCCGTCCGCCGACTCACCGTCCAGCTCCGCGTAGACGTGGTCGGCGACGAACGTGAGCCCGACCCGCGCGCGGCGGTCCTCATGGCGTGAGAGCCAGGCGAGGAGCCCGGGATCCACCGCGGCGAGATCGGCGCGGGCGACCCGGGCGAGCCGGCGCTCGCGCGCCTCTGCCAGGAACGCCTCGAGGCGGCGCGGCGACTCGAACAGCACCGCCACCCGCGCGCCCGCGTTCGCGTTCACGTCGCGCTCGATCCGCTGCGGCTCGGGCTTGCCGACCCGCACGACGAGCGCCGTGCGGCCGTCGGGCAGCGCCGCGAGCACGTCCGGAGCGTCCGGCTCGCAGAGCCCCGGCCCGAACGCGATCCCCTCGCGCCACTGCCAGGCGTAGGCGAGGACGCGCAGCCAGAGCCGCTCCGCGGTCTCGGAGGGATGGCGCGCGACCTTGAGCGCGACGGTCGCCTCGACGCCGGTGTCGGCGTGCGTGACGCGGAGGTCGAAGTGGTGGAGGGTCGAGGGGAGCGCCATCGGAGTCTGCAGGTAGGCTGAGGTCGAGGTCGAGGTCGTCTACCGCTTCAGGATCTTCACGAGCGCCTCCCCGTACTCCTCGAGCTTGCGCGGCCCGATGCCCTTCACCTCGAGGAGCTCGTCCCGGGTGACGGGCCGCCGCAGCGCCAGCTCGGCGAGGGTGGCGTCGGCGAAGACCACGTAGGCCGGCACGCCGCGGGCGCGGGCCGCCTCCCCGCGCCAGGCGCGGAGCGCCTCGAAGAGCTCGAGATCCACCTCGGCGTCGAGCGCCGCGTCGCGCCCCCGGGAGGCGTCGCGCTTGCGACCGGCGGCGCCGCGCCCGGCGCGCGACGCCCGCACCGCCGGCGCGCTCTCGACGACGTCCTCGCCGGTGCAGCGATCGCACGCGTCGCCGCACGGCGCGATCACCTCGCCGAAGTGCCCGACCACCCGCTCGTGCCGGCAGCCGTCGCCGTCCGCGAGCCGGTACATCGCCCGCGCCTGCCGCTTCTGCGCCTCGGCGAGCTCGGGCTCGACGTCGCCCAGGAGCCGCTCCCAGCTCATCACGTCCGCCCAGGAGTAGAGGAGGACGCAGGTGCTCGGCTTGCCGTCGCGGCCGGCGCGGCCGATCTCCTGGTAGTACGACTCGATCGAGCGCGGCAGGTCGCGGTGGATGACGAAGCGGATGTCCGGCTTGTCGATCCCCATCCCGAACGCCACGGTCGCGGTGACGACGTCGATCTCGCCCGACCGGAAGGCGTCCTGCACGCGGGCGCGGACCTCCGGCTCGAGGCCGGCGTGGTACGCCTCGGCGCGGACGCCGTGGTCCTTCAGGAGCTCGGCGGTCTCCTCCACCGACTTGCGCGAGAGCGCGTAGACGATGCCGCTCTCACCCCTGCGCGCGCGGACGAGCCGGAGGATCGCGTCGCGGGCCTTGAGCCCCTCGCCCTTCTTCACCGCGTGGAGCGACAGGTTCCTGCGCAGGAAGGAGCCGCGCACGAGGAGCGGCCGCTCCATGCCGAGCTGCGCGGCGATGTCGTGCGTCACCTCGGGCGTCGCGGTGGCCGTGAGCGCCAGCACGCGCGCGCCGAACCGCTCCTTGAGGCCCGCCAGGTTCCGGTAGGCGGGGCGGAAGTCGTGGCCCCAGTGGCTGATGCAGTGCGCCTCGTCGACCGCGATGAGCGCGAGCCGCACGCCCTCGAGCGCGCTGCCGACCGAGGCCTCGAGCCCCTCCGGCGCGGCGTACAGGAGCTCGAGCTCGCCGCGGCGCAGCGCGCGGACGCGGTCGCGCCGCTCCTCGGGGGAGAGCGTCGAGTTGAGGAACGCGGCCCGCAGCCCGACGCGCCCCATGGCGTCGACCTGGTCCTTCATCAGCGCGACGAGGGGCGAGATGACGAGGGTCGTGCCGCCGAGGATGCGCGCCGGGATCTGGTAGGTGAGCGACTTGCCGGCGCCCGTGGGCATGACGCCCACGCAGTCGCGTCCGGCGAGCACCGCCGTGACGATCTCCTCCTGGCCTGGCCGGAAAGCCTCGTGCCCGAACACCTCGCGCAGGAGCTGGCGCGCGCCCGACGGCGTCGCCGGGGGCGGCGGCGCGGCGGACGGACGGCCGATCGCCTCCGCGAGCGTCCGGAGCCGGCCGACGGTGGCGGGGCCGAACAGCTCGGGCGCCTCGCGCCAGCGCGCGCGCAGCGCCTCCAGCCGCGCGGCGCAGCTCCGGCGGAGCGCGGCGTCCTCCGGCGTCTCGGCGCCGGCAGGCTCGCCCTCTGCGCGCCCGAGACCGCTCGAGACGTCGGCGAGGTCCGCGACCTCCGACTCGAGCGCTCGCCGGTCCGCGGCGGAGAAGAGGGTCTCGGGAGCGGTCGCCACGGGCGGCCGAATCTACACGTCGGCCGCCCGGAAGGAAAACGGGCGCGGCCCGCGAGGACCGCGCCCGCCTGGGCTCACGCTCGAGGAGCGGCTACTTCGAGAGCTTCGCGTCCTCGATGATCACCGGGTAGGCGTAGCCGGCGCCGAAGTCCTTGTCGACGCGGACCGTGCCCTTCACGAGGACGACGTCGCCGACCGCGGCGTCGTCGTTCGTCGTGATCGTGATGTCGTTGTCCTTGCCGGCCGTGCCGGAGCCGTCGCGCAGGTGGAGCCAGTTCTTGCCCATGATGCCGGCGTTCCACTTCACGACCTTGCCGCGAACGGAGACGCTCTTCTCCTTGAGCGCCGCGCGCTGCGTCCACACCTCGGCGACGGTCCGCGCGTCGGGGCCGCCCGCCTTCGGGACCTTCACGTCGCCGACCTCCTTCGGGCCGGCCGCCGCGGCCGCGTGCGCCGCCGCCATCGACTCGGGCCCCTGACCGCCGGGCGCGGCGCCCATCATCCCGCCGCCGCCCATGCCGCCGCCCACCGGGGCGCCCGCGGGGGCCTCGCCGCCGCCGAGCGTGCCGAAGTAGACGACGTCGAACTTGCGATTGAGGGTCTTCGACTCGAAGTCCTTCATCGGCATCGCGCCCGCGACCGTGACGTCCTTCCCCTTCTCGACGTCGGTCTTCGGCACGGCCGCCCAGGTCTCGCCCTGCGCGGTCTTGAGCTTGAGGTAGCTGTACGGCGGAGCATCGAGTCGCTCGAGGACCTTGCCCTGGAGCCCGGCGGACGGGGCCGCGACCCCATCCTGGGGCGCCGGAGCGCTCGGCTGCGCCGCGTTGCTCTGCGGCAGGGCGGGCTCTTGCTTCTTGCATCCCGCCACGGCCAGCGAGACGAGCATCACGACGGACAAACGACGCATGTGGAGAAACCTCCGTATCGCGAGTTGCGCGAGACCCCTGCTTCGAGGGGGCCGTAGCATAAACCCATGTCGGGACGATTTCGATCCCGGAAAAGCCGCTCACGGCACGCCATGTGAAGGGTCGCGCAGGCCTTGCGCCCGGCCTGACCACCGCGGCCCGCGGCTGCAAAGCTGTCGGCGCGGGAAGGCGCGCTCTACCCCTTAAGAGGCAGGTCGCACCGGGTCAGCCGCGCAGCTTGTAGCCGGACCGGAGCATGGCGTAGGCGGCGCCGACCGCGCCCGTCGCGACGACGACGAGCAGCGCGGCCCCGGCCGCGGGCGGGGCGTCCGAGATGCCGAGCATCCCGAACCGCACGCCGTCCACCAGGTAGAAGATCGGGTTCACGTGCGTGAAGGCGCGGAACGGCGCCGGCAGCATCTCGATCGAGTAGAAGACGCCGCCGAGGAAGGTGAGCGGGGTGATGAAGAACGTGGGGAAGAAGTTCACCTGCTCGAACGAGCTCGCCCAGATGGCCGTCATGAGCCCGAACGCGGAGAACGCGACCGCCGCCAGCACGACGAGCGCGAGCGCGAGCAGCGGGTGGGCGACCTCGAAGCCGCTGAACGCCCCGGCGACCGCCCACGTGACGGCGCCGACGAGCAGCCCCCGCAGCACCGCGGCGACGACGAACCCGGCGAGGATCTCGCCGTAGGAGAGCGGCGACACCAGGAGGTCCGTGATCGTCCCCTGCAGCTTCATGACGAACATGGACGACGCGGTGTTGAGGTACGCGTTCGTCACGACGCCCAGGGTGACGAGCCCGGGCACGATGAAGCGCGCGTAGGGCACGCCCTCGACCTCGCGCAGCCGGCCGCCGAGCGAGTAGCCGAAGACGATGAAGTACAGCGCCGTGGTGATGACCGGCGAGAGGAGCGTCTGCCCGGGCACGCGCAGGAACCGGCGTACCTCCTTCTGCAGCAGCGTCCATAGCCCGAGCGAGATCACGCCGGCGCCCCCTCGCGGTCGCGCGACACGAGCCGCACGAACACGTCCTCGAGCGTCGTCCTGCGCGTCTCGACGTCTCGCACGGCGAGCCCCTCCTCCGCCACCGCCGCGAGCAGCGGCCCGAGCGCGTCGCCTCCCGAGGCCTCGAACGACACGACCGAGCCGCCGGCCTCGAGGCGGGCGCCCGCCGCCGCGAGCGGCGCGGGCAGGGCCGCGAGCGGGCGCGCGAGGGAGAGCCGCAGCACCTTCGCGCCGTGGCGCGAGAGGAGCACGTCCTTGTCCTCGACGACGAGGAGCCGTCCGCGGTCGATGACGCCGATGCGGTCGGCGAGCTCCTCCGCCTCCTCGAGGTAGTGCGTCGTCAGCACGATGGTCGTCCCGCGCTCGCGCAGCCGCCGCACGTAGCTCCACAGCGCGCGCCGGAGCTCGACGTCCACGCCCGCGGTCGGCTCGTCGAGGAACAGCACGGCCGGATCGTGGACGAGGGCCTTGCCGATGAGCAGCCGCCGCTTCATGCCGCCCGAGAGCGCCCGGCTGTTGGTGGTGCGCTTCGCGAGGAGGTCGAGGGCGCCCAGGATCTCGACGAGCCGCTCCTCGGAGAGCCGCACGCCGAAGTAGCCGGCCTGCATGCGGAGCGTCTCCTCGACGTTGAAGAACGGGTCGAAGTTGATCTCCTGCGGCACGAGCCCGATCGCACGGCGCGTCTCGCGGTAGTCGCGGACGACGTCGTGCCCCAGCACCGAGATCTCGCCGGAGGTCGGGCGGAGGAGCCCTGCGATCATCGAGATGAGGGTGGTCTTGCCGGCGCCGTTCGGGCCGAGCAGCCCGAAGATCTCGCCGCGGCGGATGCCGAGATCGATCCCGTCCACCGCGACGAGCGGGCCGTACCTCTTCGTGACTCCGCGGATCGCGACGACGGTGTCCACGGGCGGCACTCTAACGCGGGCGCGCCGCGGAGGCGGGTTTATGGCGCGGCGCCTGCGCGCGCCGCCCGCCGCTCACCCGAGCCTGCGCTGGAACCGGAGGGTCGCCGCCGCCACGATGGCGACCCCGATCACGAGCAGCACGACGAACTGGAGCCACAGGTCCGCGAACCCCGCCCCGCGGAGCAGCACGCCGCGCATGATCTCGGCGTACCAGCGGATGGGGTTCAGCAGCGTGAGCGGCCGCAGCCAGCCCGGCATGGCGAGGATGGGCGTCATGAGGCCGGAGAGCAGCACCGCGGGGATTGTGAACAGGAAGCCGCCGAGGAAGGCCTGCTGCTGGTTCGCCGAGACGGTGGAGATGAGGAGCCCCGCCCCCAGGGTGGTGAGGAGGTACAGGAGGGTGCCGACGAGCAGGAGCCCCAGGTTCCCGCGGATGGGGATGGCGAAGAGCCACGTCCCCACGCCGACCAGCAGCGTCACCACGACGAGGCCGATCACCACGAAGGGCGCCATCTTCCCGACGAGCAGGTGCACCGGCCGGATCGGGGTCACGAGCACCTGCTCGAGCGTGCCCATCTCGCGCTCGCGCGCGAGCCCCATGGCCGAGGTGAAGGTCGTCACGATCACGAGGAGCATGGCGGCGATCCCGGGGACCATGTACGGCGCGGTCGCGAGGCCCGGGTTGAAGGCCACGCGCGGGATGGGCCGGAGCTGGGCCGGCGGGGTCTGGCCGCTCGCCTCGATCCGCTCGCGCGCGAGCCGCTCGCCGAGCTCCGAGAAGAAGCGCGACACCGCGCCCGAGGTCACCGTGGTGCGGTTCGGGTCGGTGCCGTCGAGCAGCACCTGCACCTCCTGGCCGCGCCCCGACAGGCGGTCCGCCTCGGCGCGCCGCTCGAAGACGAGCGCCGCCGACGCGCGGCCGGCGTCGAGGGCCGCGCTCGCCGCCTCCGCCGAGCTCTCCTCGCCCACCGACAGGAGCGTCCCGTCGGCGAGCAGCCGCCGCGCGTCCTCGCGCGAGGTGGCGCTGCGATCGGCGTCCACGACCAGCGTGGGCACCCGGTCCACCTCGAAGTCCACCGCGAAGCCGAACACCACCGTCTGGATGAGCGGCGCGACCACGAGCATGAACATGATGCGGCGGTCGCGCACCGTCTGCTGGACCTCCTTGCGGAAGATCGCGGCGAGCTGGACGCGGGCGGAGGGACGGACGGGGCCGGTCACGCGAGCCTCCGCTGGAAGCGGGCGGTGGCGAGGCCGATCACCACCACCGCGAAGACGGCCAGCGCGACCAGGTCCGGCCAGAGCACGTCGAGGCCGTTCCCCTTGAGCAGCACGCCGCGGAGCCCGTGGACGAGGTAGCGCGCGGGGATCACCCGCGAGATCTGCTGGAGGACCACCGGCATGTTCTCGATGGGGAAGATCATCCCGGAGAGGAGGAGCGAGGGGAGCAGCGAGGACATCGTGCCGGCCTGCGTGGCGACGGTCTGGTTCTTGGCGATCACCGAGACGAGCAGCCCCTGCCCCAGCATGCCCAGCAGGAAGACGAGGCCCAGCGTCGCGAGCGCGAAGCCGCTGCCCCGCATCGGCAGGTCGAACGCCGTCATCCCGAACGCCACCACGAGCAGGAACTCGAGCAGCCCGAGGCCGAGGTAGGGCAAGAGCTTGCCGAGGACGATCTCCAGGCGGCCGATGGGCGACGCGAAGAGCTGCTCCATCGAGCCGCGCTCCCACTCGCCCGCGATGGTGAGGGCGGTGAGCAGCACGGCGGTGATGGCGAGGAGGTACGCGGCGAGCCCCGGCACCATGTAGAACGCGGAGCGGCCGTCGGGGTTGTACCGGGTCCAGACCTTCACCCGCACGGGCGGGGTCCTCTCCCCCACCTCCAGGGTGGCCAGGCGCTGGGACTCGGCGCGGACGAGCGCGTCGGCCTTGGCGAGGAGCTGGTTCGCGACGAGCGCGTCCGCTCCGTCGACGAGGAGCTGCACCGGCACCACCTCGCGCGCCAGCAGGGCGCGCTCGTAGCCCTTCTCCACCACGAGGGCGGCCACCGCCCGCTCCTTCCGGAAGGCGCCGAGCGCGGCCGCCGGATCCGGGAGCTCGCCCACCGAGACGAGCTCGCGCGACGCGGTGAGCGCGTGGACGAGCGCGCGCGACGACTCGGTGCGGTCCTGGTCCACGACCGCGAGCGGGATGCGATCGATGTCGAACGCGACGCCGTAGCCGAAGAGGAACAGCAGCAGCACGGGCATCCCGAGCGACATGTAGAGCGTCCGCGGATCGCGGACGATGTGGCGCCCTTCCTTCGCGGCCATGGCGTAGATCCGCACCAGCGACCGACCGATTCGACCCTTCACGTCGCGGCCTCCCCTCGCGCCTCGCGCCCCACGACCGCCAGGAACACGTCCTCGAGCGACGGCTCGGCGCGGTCCACCGCCACCTCGCGCGCGCCCGCGGCGGCGAGGATCCGGGCCACCCCGGCCTCGTCGAGGCGGGCCGGATCGACCCGCAGGTGCAGCCCGGCGCCGAACGGCTGCACGGACCGGACGCCGTCGCGCCCCGCCAGCGCCGCCGCGGCGCCCGCGAGCCCCTGTCCCCGCGCGACCAGCACGCGGTCCGGGACCCAGGTGCGCTTCAGCCCCGCCGGCGAGTCGAGCGCCACCAGGCGTCCGTCCACCATCAGCCCGATGCGCCGGCAGTACTCCGCCTCGTCGAGGTAGTGGGTGGTGACGAACACCGTGGTCCCGCCCGAGGACAGCTGGCGGATGAGCCGCCAGAACGCGCGGCGCGCCACCGGGTCCACGCCGGCGGTGGGCTCGTCGAGGAACACCACCTCGGGCCGGTGGAGGATGGCGCCGGCGAGCGCCAGCCGCTGGCGCATGCCCCCGGGCAGCGAGCCGGTGATCGCCGCGTCCTGCCCGGCGAGCCCGGTGAGCTCGAGCAGCTCTCCGGCGCGCACGCGGAGCGCCTTGCCGGAGAGGCCGTAGGCGCCGCCGAAGAAGAGCAGGTTCTCCATCACCGGAAGGTCCAGGTAGAGGGAGAACTTCTGCGACATGTAGCCGATGGACGCCTTCACGGAGTCCGGATCGGCGGCCACGTCGTGCCCGGCGACCCGCGCCGTGCCGCTCGTCGGGGCGAGCAGGCCGTTCAGCATGCGGATGGTGGTGGACTTCCCGGCGCCGTTCGCGCCCAGGTAGCCGAAGATCTCGCCGCGCTCCACCTCGAAGCTCACCGCGTCCACCGCGGTGAAGGCCCCGAAGCGGCGGGTGAGCCCTCGCGCCTCGATGACGGGCGCGCCGGGACCGGGCGCGCTCATGCCTCCTCCTCCCGGATCCGCGACAGGAACAGGTCCTCGAAGTCCGGCGTCACGGGCGCCAGCGTGGCGCCGAGCGGCGCGAGCGCCCGCGCGAGCTCGGCGGAGGCGCCGCGGGCCACCACGATGCGGAGCCGCTCGCCGGCCGGCGAGGCCGCGCGCACGGCCGGCGTCCGGGCCAGCTCCGCCTCCACCCGGTCGCGCTCCCCTCCGCGCACCTCGTACGCCTCGTCGCGGAAGCCGGCGATGAGCGCGGGCGGCGCGCCCTCGAGCAGGAGCCGCCCGCGGTTCATGAGCCCCACCCGCCCGCAGCGCTCGGCCTCGTCCATGTACGGCGTCGAGACGAGCACCGTCATGCCGCCGTGCACGAACTCGTGCAGGAGCGCCCACAGCTCCCGGCGCGAGACCGGGTCCACGCCGTTCGTCGGCTCGTCGAGGAGCAGCACCTCCGGCTCGTGGAGCAGGGCGCACGCGAGGGCGAGCTTCTTGTACATGCCGCCGGAGAGCGCGTCGGCGCGTCGGTCGAGGAACGGCGCGAGGCGCGTGATCTCCAGGAGCCGCTCGGCGCGGCGGCGGTACACCTCGCGCGGCAGCACGAAGACGCGCGAGAAGAAGCGGAGGTTCTCGCCCACCGAGAGATCGCGGTACAGGCTGAACTGCTGCGGCATGAGCCCGACCCGCTCCCGCACCGCGTGGTCGTCCGCCGCGAGCCCGAGCACCCGCGCCTCGCCGCCGTCGAGGCGGATGAGCCCGGCGAGCGCACGGATGGCGGTGGTCTTGCCGGCGCCGTCGGGCCCGACGAGGCCGTAGAGCTCCCCGCGGCCGACCTCGAAGGAGAGCCCGTCGAGCGCCGTCACCTCGCCGAAGCGGCGCGAGAGGCCGCGCGCCGAGAGCGCCGGTCCCGCGCCCGCCTCCGGGGCGGCCTCGCCGCGCGCGGCGTGGAGCTCCTGCACCTAGCGCCTCCCCTCGCCGATCGTGACCTGCACGGGCATCCCCGCGCGCAGCTTGCCGTCGCGGTTCTTCACCGTCACCTCCACCGGGTAGACGAGCCGGTCGCGGTCGGTGCGGGTCTGGATGTTGCGCGGCGTGAACTCGGCCTCGAGCGCCACCGTGCGGACCGTGCCCTCGAACCGCTCGTCCGGGAACGCGTCCGCGACGACCGTGGCCTTCGCGCCGGGCTTCACGGCCCCCACCTCCGCGTTGGGCAGGTAGAAGGTCGCCTTCACCTCGGTCAGATCCACGAGCCGGACCAGGGTCGCGCCGGGCGAGACGAGCTCCCCTGCCTCGTGCGGGAGCGTCGCCACCTCCGCGTCGCGCGGCGCGCGCACCTCGCACTCGCCGACGAGCAGCCTCGCGCGCTCCACCGACGCCTCGGCCGCGCGCATCTGCGCCACCGCGGAATCGGCCTGCGCGCTCGCCGAGCGGATCCCGACCTCGGCGGCGCGGACCTGGGCGGCGCTCGCGATCGCCTGCGCCCTCGCCGCCGTGGTCTGGTGCTCGAGCCCGGCCGCGGAGGCCTGCGTCTGGTCGATGCTCGAGGCGGGCACGTCCTGCGGGAGCGCCTCGAGCCGCTTCGCCTGCCGGGCCGCCGCGTCGCGCTGCGCCGCGAGCGCGGACGCCTGCGCCCGCGCCGCCTCCTCGGAGGCGCCCGCCGCCGTGCGCGCGCGCTGCGATGCCTGGATCTGCGCGCCCGCCGCGACCGCCTGCGCCTTCGCCGCCGCGAGCCGCGCCTCCGCCTCGGCGAGCTGCGCGGCCGGGTCGGCGCAGTCGAGCCGGACGAGCAGGTCACCGGCCTTCACGCGATCGCCCTCCCGGATGCGGAGCTCGAGGATGCGCGCCCCGACGCGCGAGGAGAGGTCGACGTCCGTCCCCTCGATCTCCCCCGACCCGCCGGAGGGCGCGGCGAGCGCCCGCGCCTGCGTCCAGAGGCGCAGCGCGATGAGGCTCGCGAGGACGACCGTGAGCACGACGAGGATGACGACGACTCGACGCATCGGTGGGCTCTCCTGTCCCGCCGCCGGGCGGGGCGCTGTCCAGAGCGCAAGGCGCGTGCCGCGCGGGTCCCCGTCCCCCGCCGCCCCGGAAGCCCCTGTTTCCGCGAGGAGACCTCGCTCTATCGTAAGGAAATCCGACAGGCCCGTTCGGATTGGTTCACAGCTCGTTCGGGGCTGCACGCACGCAAGTGCGCGCTGGCGCAGCGCGCGCCGATGGGCACCGGGCTTGCTCTACCGCCGCTGCCCGGCGAGCGCGCCGAGGGAGGAACGGGATGATCGAGACCGTGCTGATGGTGTGGATGGTGACCGGAGCGGCAGGGGCGACGGCGGCGTCGACCGGGACGCCGACCTCGACCTCGGGGCCGGCGCCCACCTCGACCTCGACTCCGACCCCGGCCCCGACGCCGGGCTCGACCCAGCCCGCCCCCGCCACGCTGTCCCTCTCCGCCGCCCTCGCCGAGCTCGACGCGCAGAACCTCACCCTCGCCCAGGCCCGCGCCCGCGCGGACGAGGCCTCGGGCGTCGCGCGGCAGGCCGCCGCCCCGCTCCTCCCCACCCTCTCCGCGGGCGCGACCTACACGCGGAACAGCGACGACGCGATCGTCTCTCTCGGCGCGCTGCTCCCGCTGCAGCCGGGCCAGAAGCCGCCCGCGCCGATCGCGATCCAGCCGCTCGAGCAGCTCGTCGTCTCCGGCGCGGCGCGCGTGCCCATCCTCGTGCCGAACGCCTGGTTCGAGCTCTCCGCCGCGCGCAGCGGCGCGCGGGCGGCGGCGCTCTCGGCCGACGCGGCGCGGAGCGACGTGCGCGCCGGCTTCGCGCAGGCGGCGCACGCGGCCATCGCGGCGGAGGAGGCGGTCACCGCCTCCGAGCACGCGGCCGCGAGCGCGGCCGAGCTCGCGCGGAGCGCCGATCGGCGGGTCACCGCGGGCACCGCGGCGCCGCTCGACGCGCTGCGGGCTCGCACCGAGCAGGTCCGGCGGGAGAGCGATCTCGTGCGCGCGCGGGCCGAGCTCGAGCGGGCGCGCCTCGCGCTCGGGATCCTCCTCGGCCGCGAGACGCCGGTGCGGATCGAGGTCCCCGCCTCGCCGGCGGACGCGTCGACGGAGGAGCGCGACGGCCTCGTCGCGGCGGCGCTCGCCGGCCGCCCGGAGCTCGCCTCGCGGCGCGCCCGGGTGGACGCGGCCGACGCGCAGGTGCGCGGCGCCTGGGCGCGGCTCGCGCCGCAGCTCTCCGCGGGCGCCTCGATCTTCCGCTCGGACGTCGCGTACCCCACCGGCGAGAAGGACGGCTGGCGCGCCACGGTGGACCTCTCCTGGCCGCTCTACGACGGCGGCCTCCGCTACGGGAAGCGCCGCGAGGCCGAGGCGCAGCGCGCCGGCGCGGAGGCGGCGGCCGAGGCGGAGCGGCTCGGGGTGGTGCAGCAGGTGGAGGACGCGCACCGGGATCTCGGCGTCGCCGTCGAGCGGCTCCGGCTCGCGGGGACGCAGCGCGGCCTCGCCGCGGACGCGGCCGCGTCCGCGCGGCGCAGCTACGAGGCGGGCGTGGCCTCGAGCCTCGACGTCATCGACGCCAACGATCGCGAGTACGCGGCGGACATCCAGCTCGCCGACGCGCGCGCGCGCGCCGCCCAGGCGCGCATCGCCCTCGACCGGGCCGCGGGCCGGGCGCCCTGAGGAGAATCATGCGGCGGCGCACGGGCGAACGTATCCTTCCGGGCCGGAACGAGCCCATGCCCACTCCCCCCGGCCACCGCGAGATCCAGCACGAGGAGGTCTCCCGGCTGTTCGGGAAGATGGCCGGAGGCAGGCTCGCGGCGCTCCCGCCGATCGTGGTGCTGGCGCTCTGGCTCGCCTGGGTGGAGCCCGCCGCCTGGCGCCGCGTCGCGCTCCTCGTCGCGGTCGTCGGGATGTGCGTGTTCTTCGTCGCCGAGTGGGTGCGCTTCCGGCGGGTGGGGTTCCGGCCGGGCGCGATCCCGCGGAACCTCGTCGTCGCGACGTTCTGGCAGATGGCGATCACCGCCGTCACGGGCGGGCTCGCGAGCCCGTTCCTCTACATCGCCGTGCCGCTCGGGATGATCGCCGGCGTCTTCCTGCCCTGGCGCATGAGCTTCCTCCTCTCCGGCGTGCAGATCGCGGCGGTGTTCACCCTCGCCGCGCTCGGGGCGACGGGCGCGCCGGCCGAGCTGAACCTCCACGTCTTCGGCGGCGGCGCGCGGGTCGGACCGCCGGCCTACCTCTACACGCACGCCGCGATGCTCTCGCTCGTGTTCCTGTTCTCGAGCGGCGCGGGCCGCGCGCTGCGCTGGTCCTTCGACCGGATGATCCTGCGCGCGCTCTCGGCGCAGCAGGCCTCGCTCGAGGCGCACGCGCAGCGCGCCGAGGAGCTGACCGCGCTCTCGGCGGAGATCGCCCACGAGCTCAAGAACCCGCTCGCCAGCGTGAAGGGCCTCGCGGGCCTGCTGGCGCCCGGGGTGCACGAGGGGAAGGCCTCCGAGCGGCTGCAGGTGCTCCGGCGCGAGGTCGATCGCATGCAGGCGATCCTCGACGAGTTCCTGAACTTCTCTCGGCCGCTCGTCCCGCTCGCGCTCGGCGACGCGGACCTGGGCGCGCTGTGCCGCGAGGTCGCGGCGCTGCACGAGGGGATGGCGCGCGAGCGGGACGTCGCGGTCACCGTGCGCGCCGAGGGCGTCTCCGCCCGCTGCGATCCCCGCAAGGTGAAGCAGATCCTCATGAACCTCGTGCAGAACGCGCTCGACGCGAGCCCGGCGCGCGCGGCGGTCGAGCTCGACGTCGCGCGCGGCGCGGACGGCGCGGCGCGCGTGCGGGTGCTCGACCGCGGCCGCGGCGTCGATCCGGCGGTACAGGACTCGCTCTTCTCGCCAGGCGCGACGACGAAGCCGCGCGGCTCCGGGCTGGGGCTCACCATCGCGCGCGCCCTCGCCCGGCAGCACGGGGGCGACCTCGTCCTCGCCCCGCGGCCCGGGGGCGGCACGATCGCCGAGCTCGTCCTGCCGCCCGCGGCAGGGAGCGGGGGGTACGCGGCATGAGCCCGCTCGCGCGCGTCCTCGTCGTCGACGACGATCCCGGCGTCCGCTACACGCTGCGCGAGATCCTGGAGAGCGAGGGGCTCGCGGTGGACGAGGCGGCGGACGGCGCCGCCGCGCTCGCGCGGCTCGAGACCACGCCGGCCGACCTCGTCGTGACGGACCTGCGCATGCCGGGCATGGACGGCATGGAGCTCCTGCGCCGGGTCGCCGGACGGCCGGGCGCGCCGCGCGTCGTGCTCGTCACGGCGCACGGCTCGGAGCGGCAGGCCGTCGAGGCGATGAAGGCGGGGGCCTACGACTACTTCAAGAAGCCGTTCGAGACGGACGAGCTGCTCGCGGTGGTGCGGCGGGCGCTCGAGGCGGTCCGGCTCACGCACGACAACGAGCGGCTGCAGGGCGAGCTCGTGCTCTCGCGCTCCATGGTGTTCGCCTCGGAGGCGATGCGGCGGCTCGCCGTGCTCGTCGCGCGGGTGGCGCCGCGCGACGTGACCGTGCTCATCACGGGCGAGAGCGGCACGGGCAAGGAGCGGGTCGCCGAGGCGATCGTGCGCGCCTCGCGCCGCGCCGACCGGCCCTTCGTCCGCTTCAACTGCGCGGCGCTCACGCCGGAGCTCGCGGAGGCCGAGCTGTTCGGGCACGCGAAGGGCGCCTTCACCGGCGCGGTGCGCGCGCGGCCCGGCCTCTTCGGCGAGGCGGACGGCGGGACCATCCTGCTCGACGAGGTGGGCGAGCTCGCGCCCTCGGCGCAGGGGAAGCTCCTCCGGGTCCTGCAGGAGGGCGAGGTGCGCCCGGTCGGCGAGGAGCGGACGCGGAAGGTGGACGTGCGCGTGCTCGCGGCGACGCACCGCGATCTGCCGGAGCTCGTGCGGACGGGGAGGTTCCGCGAGGACCTCTACTACCGGCTCGACGTGGTCCAGCTCCGCGTCCCGCCCCTGCGCGACCGGCCCGAGGACATCCCGGTCCTCGCGCGCCACTTCCTCCAGCGCTTCGCGGAGCGCTTCGGGCTCGCCTCGCTGGCGGTGCCGGACGCGCTCGTGGACCGGCTCGCCGCCCACGCCTGGCCGGGGAACGTGCGCGAGCTCGAGAACGCGATCGAGGGGCTCGTCGCGCTCTCCCCGCCCGAGGGGCTCGACCTCTCGCTCCTGCCCGGCGGCGCGGTCCCGGCCGGCGACGTCGGCGCGGCGCCCTCGCTCAAGCAGCGCGTCGAGGCGTTCGAGCGCGGGCTCGTCGTCGAGGCCCTGCGCGCGGCGGAGGGGAACCGCAGCGAGGCGGCGCGCCGGCTCGGCATGTCGCGCGTCACGCTGCACGACAAGCTGCGCAAGTACGGGCTCGCCGGGGGAGGCGAGGAGCCGGGCGGGCGCTGAGCCCGGCGCCCCTCGGGCGCGCGGCCGCTCCCCGACGCGCATACACCCGCGGTGCATCGCCACGCGCCGCCGTCGGGGCCTCCCCGTCTTGCCTCCCCGCGCAGGCGCTCCTCGCCGGCGCGGGCGAGCCATCGTTCAGGCGATGGTCGCGTTCGCGCTCGCCCTGCAGCTCGTCGCCGCGAGCCCCTCCTTTGCCCCGCAGCCCTCGCTCGACGCCGGCGCGTTCCAGGGGCGGGAGCTCGCCGCGGCCGGCCTCGGCGTGCTCGCGGGCGACGCGCTCGTGGTGGGGCTCGGCTACGCCACGCTCCAGCTCTTCGCGAACGACACCTTCTCGCCCACCGCCGGCAACTTCCGCACCGCCGCCTTCGCGCTGGCGGGCGCCGCGCTCCTCCTGCCGCCGCTCGGCGCGACCGTGGCCGCGCGGCTGGCGCGCGTGAGCCCCGCCGCGGGCGGCTTCTGGAAGGCCTTGCTCCTCGCGAACCTGGGCCACGCCGCCGCGCTCGGCGCGGGGTACCTCGCCGCGCCGCGCTTCTGGGTGGTGATCCCGGTGCAGCTCGCCGGCGTCGCCGCCGGGAGCTCGGTGGGGCTCCACTGGGGCCCGCGGGCGCGGCCCGTCGTCCGGCAGGATCCGGGCGGCCGGGCGACGCCTCCGGGCCCCGCGCGGCCGGCGGCGGACGTGGTCGCGGAGGCGCAGCCGCTCTACCCGATGTGCCTGGATCGCTGATCGCCGGCGATGACGGTGAGGGGGGATCCGGCGCCGTGGGTGCGCCCGGCGCCCCCCGCGCGGCCGCGAGGCGGAGCTCGGGCTTCTGGGTTATCTTCCGCCCGCCCCGCACCCGGAGGAGCCCATGGCGAACGGCCTGTTCCGCATCCCCGAGCCCCGCAACGAGCCCGTCCTCTCCTATGCGCCCGGCACGCCGGAGCGCGCCGCGCTCAAGTCCCAGCTCGCCGAGCTCTCGGCGCACGAGATCGAGATCCCGCTCGTCATCGGCGGACGCGAGGTCCGCACCGGCCGGTTCGCCGAGGCCCGCGTGCCGCACCGGCACGGGCAGCGGCTCGCGCGCTGGCACCAGGCCGGTCCGGCCGAGGTCCAGGCCGCGATCGAGGCGGCGATGCAGGCGCGCAAGGCCTGGGCGGCGATGGACCCGCACGACCGCGCGGCGATCTTCCTCAAGGCGGCGGACCTCCTCGCCGGCCCGTGGCGGCAGGTGCTGAACGCCGCCACCATGCTCGGCCAGTCGAAGACGCCCTTCCAGGCCGAGATCGACTCCGCCTGCGAGATCATCGACTTCTGGCGCTGGAACCCGCACTTCATGCAGCGGATCCTCGAGGATCAGCCGCACTCGCCGCCCGGCCAGTGGAACCGGCTCGAGTACCGGCCGCTCGAGGGGTTCGTCTTCGCGGTCACCCCCTTCAACTTCACCTCGATCGCCGCGAACCTGCCGACGGCGCCCGCGATCATGGGCAACACCGTGGTGTGGAAGCCGGCGTCCTCGGCCGTCTACTCCGCCTGGCACATCCTGAAGCTCCTCGAGGCGGCCGGCCTGCCGCCGGGGGTCGTCAACTTCGTCCCGGGCAGCGGGCGCGCCGTCGGCGACCCCGCCCTCGCGAGCCCGGACTTCGCGGGCCTCCACTTCACCGGCTCGACCGGCGTCTTCCACGGCATGTGGCGCACGATCGGCGAGCACCTCGAGCGCTACCGCGGCTACCCCCGCATCGTCGGCGAGACGGGCGGCAAGGACTTCGTGTTCGTGCACCCGTCGGCGGACGTGGACGCCGCCGCCGTCGCGCTCGTGCGCGGCGCGTTCGAGTACCAGGGTCAGAAGTGCTCCGCCGCCTCCCGCGCCTACGTGCCCGAGAGCCTCTGGCCGCAGCTCCGCGAGAAGCTCCTCGGCATGACCGCCGCCATCAAGATGGGCGAGACCGAGGACTTCACCACGTTCATGGGCGCGGTCATCGACCAGCCCGCGTTCGATCGGATCAAGAAGTACATCGAGATCGCCCGCGCCTCCTCGCAGGCGAAGCTCCTCTTCGGCGGCCGCTGCGACGACTCGAAGGGCTTCTTCATCGAGCCCACCGTCATCGAGACGGTGAACCCCCGCTTCCAGCTCATGGAGGAGGAGATCTTCGGGCCGGTGCTGACGATCTTCGTCTACGCCGACATCCGGCTCGACGAGGCGCTCGAGCTGTGCGGCTCGACCTCGCCGTACGCGCTCACCGGGGCGGTCTTCGCGCGCGACCGGGAGGCGATCCTCGACATGGGCAAGCGGCTCGTCGACGCGGCGGGCAACTTCTACGTGAACGACAAGCCCACCGGCGCGGTGGTCGGCCAGCAGCCGTTCGGCGGCGCGCGCGCGTCCGGCACGAACGACAAGGCGGGCTCCATGGCGAACCTCATGCGCTGGGTCTCGCTGCGCGCCATCAAGGAGACCTTCGACCCGCCGACGCGCTTCGAGTACCCGTACATGCGCGAGAAGTGAGCCGGGCGCGGACCTTCTCGATGGAGCGCCCGATGCCCTGGAGCGTGCGCGTCGCCACGGCGGCCGTCGCGCTCGTCGTCCTCGTGCTCGTCACCGGCGCCGTGCTCGTCCTGCGAGCCCCGGAGCCCCGCCTTGCGCAGGTCGGTCAGCTCGGGCTCTACGCGGCGCTCTTCGCGGCGCTCCTCGCCGGGATCCTGACGCGCCGGCGCATCGCGTGGCTGTGGGGCCGGTTCCTCGGGTTCTTCCTGTTCGCCGTCGCGCTCGTGGGCGTCGTCGCGAACGCCTCGCGGATGCGGGCGTCCGAGGTGGCGGCGCTCGCCCTCGGCTTCGCCGGCCCGATGCTCGCGGTGAGCCTCGCGTTCGGGCGCCGGAGCGCCCAGGCCTGGTTCGGGCTCCTGTGCCCGAGCTGCGGCACGCCCTCCTCGCGCGGCGATCTCCTGCTGCGCAAGGTCCGGTGCCCGCGCTGCGGGGAGAGGTTCTAGGCGCGAGGCTTCCGCAGCGCGCACGCGGCGACGCCGCGAGGGAGAACGCTCACGCGCCGCCGCCGCCCTTCGCCCGCGCCTGGTGGCGGCGCGCCTTCGCGACGTTGCCGCAGTCCTTCATGGAGCACCACCGCCGCGTCCGCGCGCGGGTCTGGTCGAGGAAGAGCCAGCTGCACTCCTGGCTCTCGTGGAGGCCGCACACCCGCACGCGCTCGAGCTCGCCCGAGGTGAGGAGCTCGATCGCGGACTCGACGATGGGCCACAGCGGCGCCTCGAGCGCGGCGCTCGCGTCGTCCCACCCGAGCGCGTAGCCCTCGCCCTGCCGCGTGAGCCGCCGGTGCGCGAGCGCGCTCGAGAGCGCGGCGGAGAGGTGCGCGACGTCGGAGGGCGCGGGCTCCCGTCCCTCGGCGCGCGCGAGGAAGATCCGGAAGAGCGCCTCGCGCAGCGCGATCGCCTGGCGGAGCACGCCCTCCGCGTCACCGGGCCGGCGCCGCGCCTCGTCGAGGAGCCGGCTCGCGAGCCGCTCGTCCACCGCCGACGTCGCGCGCGCGAACGCGAGGAGGTCAGCGTAGCTCGCGAGCCTCTCCCGGGGCTTCACGTCGCGCGAGCTCACGGTGTTCGTGAAGTCGAGGCACAGCCGGCCGCCCGAGAGGTCGAATACCCGCGAGGGGGTCGTTTCCAGGGTCGCCACATAACCATCATAACGGCACTTGACAGGTTATGCGGGCGGCGGCAGATCTAACCTGCACACCGCATCATGCCGGTTAGACGGAGGACGTCATGGCTGCTCGCTCGATGAAGCTGTTCCTCTCCCCGCCCGCGACCCCGCGGGACACCTGGCGCGACCGCTGGCGCCTCGTGCGCGACCTGCTCGGCGGCGCGCTGGTGCTCGCGGTCTGGCTGTCGCTCTGGAGCTGGGTGGCGGTGGGCGTGGTGGGCCCGCTCTCGCGAGCCAACACCGCGCTCGAGCGCGACCGCGCGGCCGAGGTGCTGTGACGCCCGGTCAGGCGGCGGCCGCGTCGGGCGCCGCCGGGAGCCGCACCCGCATCGTCGTGCCCACGCCCGGCGAGCTCTCGGGGACGATCGTCCCCCCGTGGGCCTCGGCGATGCGCCGCGCGAGCGCCAGCCCCATCCCGACGCCGCCGGTGCCGCGGGCGCGGCTCCGGTCGGTGCGGAAGAACGGGGTGAACACCCGCGGGAGGTCCTCGGCGTCGATGCCGATGCCGCGGTCGCGGACCTCGATCTCGACCCCGCCGCCGCGGGCGGCGGCGGCGAGGGTGACGGGCGCCGGCGGCTCCGAGTACTTGGCGGCGTTGTCGAGCAGGTTCGCCACGAGCCTGCGCAGCAGCGCGGCGTCGCCGTCCACCTCCGGGAGCGACTCGGGCAGGACGAGCTCGAGCGTCCGGTCGGGGTTCGCCTCGCGGAAGCGCGCGGCGGCCTCGGCGAGGACCCCGTCGAGCTCCACGCGCGCCCGGGTGAGCGGCCAGGCCGGGCCGCCGCCGGCGGCGAGATCGAGTCGCGCCGCGGCGAGGACGTCCTCCACCAGCCGGTCGAGCTCGTCGAGATCCGTCCCGATCTCGCGGAGGAAGCGCCGCGCCCGCTCGACGTCCCCCTCGGCCGCGAGCTCGAGCGCGACACGGATGCGCGCGAGCGGCGTGCGGAGCTCGTGCGACACGTTCGCGAGCAGCTCCTGCTCGCCGCGCACGAGCCGCTCGAGCCGCTCCGCCATCTCGTCGAACGCACGCCCCAGCTCGCCCACCTCGGCGCGGCCCTTCACCCGGGCGCGCGCCGAGAGATCGCCCGAGCCGAGCGCGCGGGCGGCCAGCGTGAGCCGCTCGATGGGCGCGGCGATCGAGCGGGCGAGCGGGAACGAGCCGAGCGCGAGCGCGGCGAGGACGGCGCCGATGAAGGCGAGGCCGCGCAGCGGATCGGGGCTGGGCGGGCCCCCGGAGACGAGGAGCAGGCCGCCGTCCGCGAGCGGCACCGCCCGGCCGAACCCGTGCCGGTGGAGCCGGACGGGGTGATCGCGCGGCGGCGGGAGGCCCGCGAGGGCGGGGTCGAGCGGCGGCTCGACGCTCGTGGCGCGCAGGGCGCCGTCCGGCCCGTACACGGACGCGTCGAGCCCGAACGCCTCGCGCCAGCGCGCGAGCTCGTCGCGGAGCCGGGCCGGATCCGCCGAGAGCTCGGCCACCCGGGACGCCGCGTAGGCCGTCGCGCCGCGGCCACGCTCCGAGACGTCCGAGTGGCGCAGCGCCCAGCCGACCGCGGCGGTGGCGAGCGCGACGAGGAAGAGCAGGAGCAGCCCGTGCAGGTAGATCCGCCAGAAGAGGCGCCCGTGGCGGCGCGGCCGCGCGGGGGTCACTCGCCCTCCGCCGCGAGCAGGTAGCCGGCGCCGCGCACCGTCTTGATGAGCCGGGGGCGCTTGGGATCGTCGCCGAGCTTCTGCCGCAGCCGCGAGACGTGGACGTCGATGGAGCGGTCGAACGCCTCCTCGGCGCTGCCGCCCGCGAGCTCCATGAGCTGCTCCCGCGAGAGGATCCGCCCCGCCCGCCGTGCGAGCGCGTCGAGCAGCGCGAACTCGTAGCCGGTGAGCGCGATCTCGCGTCCCTCGAGCGTCACCCGCCGCGCGCCCGGATCGACGACGAGGGCCCCCACGCGGACGGTCGAGGCCGCCGGGCCGGCGCGTCCCCGGGCGCGGCGCAGGACCGCGCGGATGCGCGCGAGCAGCTCGCGCGGGGAGAAGGGCTTCGAGAGGTAGTCGTCCGCGCCGAGCTCGAGCCCCATGACGCGGTCCGCCTCCTCGCCGCGCGCGGTGAGGACGATGACCGGCACGTCGGAGCGGGCGCGCAGCTCGCGGCAGACCTCGAGGCCGTCCTTGCCGGGCAGCATGAGATCGAGCAGCACCGCCTCGTACCGGCCCGACAGCGCCTCCTCGAGGCCGCGCTTCCCGTCGGCGACGTGCACCACCGCGAGGCCGTGGCCCTCGAGGTACTCGCGGGTCAGCGCGGCGAGGCGGCGGTCGTCCTCGACGAGGAGGACGAGATCGGGAGTGGTGGCGGTCACGATGGGCATCTTAACCGTGCGGCTGCGGCCGGGGCGGCTCCTCCCCGGCCGCGCCGCGGTCGGCTACCGGTGCATCCGCCGCTCGAGCTTCTCCGCGAGCTTCGCGCGCTGGTCGGGCGTCAGGATCCCGTGCACCTCGAGCCCCGCGTCCACCGCCTCGTGCGCGAGGGCGCGCATCGCGTCCGCGCGCTGGTCGACGAGGGCGTGGAGCGCCGCCGCGTCGGGCGCGTCGGCCTTCCACGCCGCGAGGAAGGCGGCGCGGTCCTCGCCGCGCGTCCCGTGCAGCTCCTGTGCGCGGGCGAGGATCCGGTCCTTCACCGCGTGGATCCGGTCCCGCTGCTCCGGCGTCGCGTTCACCTCGTCGAGCGCCTCGTCGACGCGGGCGGTCACGAACTCGGCCATCCGGGCGGGGTCGTGCCGGTGGTGCCAGCCCCGGGCGAACCCCGCGAGGGCGACGACGCCCGCGGCGAGGACGAGGCCGAGGAAGATGGTCTTGCGCATGTGCTGTTCTCCTCTCGTCCGGCGCGGCTAGAGCGCCGGTCGCGGCCGCCCTGAGAGGCGTGCCGACGGTACGGAGGATGGGCGCCCCGCGTTGAGCGGGCTTGTTCGCGGCTTGAAGAAACGTTAACTCCTCGCGCCTCATGAGCCTCGTCGCCGGAAACGCGCTCTCCCTCGCCTACGGGCCGAAGGTCCTCCTCGACGAGGAGAGCTTCGCCATCGGCCCGCAGGACCGGATCGGCCTCGTCGGCGCGAACGGCACCGGCAAGTCGTCGCTCATGCGCATCCTCGCCGGGCAGCTCTCCCCGGACTCGGGCGACCTCGTCCTTCGCCGCGGCGCCCGCGTGGGCTACCTCCCGCAGGACGTCGCGGCGCTCCCCGACCTGCCGCTCGTCGACGCCGTCCTCGCCACCGTCCCCGGCCGCGCCGACCTCGAGCGCCGGCTCCGCGCCGCGGAGGACGCGCTCGCCGCGGCGGGCACGCCGGAGGAGCAGCTCGAGCTCTCCGCCGCGCTCGCCGAGCTGCACCAGGCGCTCGATCACTTCGAGGAGCGCTTCGGGCGGCACCGCGCCGAGCGCATCCTCGGCGGGCTCGCGTTCACGGCGGACGATCTCGGGCGGCCCGCCCGGACGTTCTCGGGCGGCTGGAAGATGCGCGCCGCCCTCGCCGGGCTGCTGCTCCAGGATCCCGACCTGCTGCTCCTCGACGAGCCCACGAACCACCTCGACGTCCCCACCCTCGAGTGGTTCGACGCGTTCCTGCGCGGCTCGCGGCGGGCGCTCCTGCTCGTGTCGCACGACCGCGAGTTCCTGAACCGGCAGATCGACCGCGTGCTCGCGCTCGAGCCGGAGGGGCTGCGCGCGTACACCGGCGACTACGAGGACTACAAGCGCCAGCGCGCGCAGGAGGAGGAGCGGCTCCTCGCGGAGGCCAAGCGGCAGGGCGCGAAGCGCGCGCAGCTCGAGGAGTTCATCGAGCGGTTCGGCGCCAAGGCGACCAAGGCGCGCCAGGCGAAGTCGAAGGAGAAGCTGCTCGAGAAGATGGACGAGGTGCAGGTGCTCGAGCACCGCGCCACGGTCCGCTTCCGCTTCGCCGAGGCGCCGCGCTCCGGCCGGGAGGTGCTCAGGCTCGAGGGCGTCCGGAAGGCGTTCGGGCCGCGCGTCGTCTACCGCTCGCTCGACGCCGCCATCCAGCGCGGCGAGCGCGTCGGCGTCATCGGCGCGAACGGCGCGGGCAAGTCCACGCTCCTCAAGCTCGTGGCGGGCGAGCTCGCCTCCGACGCGGGCGAGGTGAAGCTCGGCCACGGCGTCCTCGCCGGCTACTTCGCCCAGCATCATTTCGAGCGCGCGGAGCACGACGGCGACGCCGAGGGCGCGATGCGCACCTTCGGCGCGCTCGATCCCGAGCGCACCGTCCTCGACACGCTCTGGGATCTCGTCCCGGAACAGGGCGAGGCGTACGTGCGCGGCGTCGCCGGCTCGTTCCTCTTCTCCGGCGACGACGTCGAGAAGAAGCTCGGCGTGCTGTCCGGCGGCGAGCGGGCGCGCGTCGCGCTCGCGAAGCTCCTGCTCGTGCCGGCGAACCTGCTCGTGCTCGACGAGCCGACGAACCACCTCGACCTCGACTCGTCGGAGGCGCTCATCCAGGCGCTGAAGGGCTACGGCGGGACGCTCCTCTTCGTCTCGCACAACCGGAGCTTCCTGAACCAGCTCGCGACGGTGATCTGGGAGGTGAAGGACGGCGGGATCCTGCCGTTCCCCGGGAACCTCGACGACTGGCTCTACCACCAGAAGGAGCTCGAGGCCGCCGCGGCGGCCGCGGGCGCGAGCGGCGACCCCGCTCGGACGGGTCCCGGGGCGGCGGCGGCGCCCGCGAGCGACAGGGAGCGCCGCCGGCTCGAGGCCGAGGCGCGCAACGCCCGCTACCGGCTGGAGAAGCCGCTCCGCGATCGCATCGCCGCGCTGGAGGCCCGCATCGAGGGGCTGGAGCAGGAGGAGCGCGAGGCGACCGAGGCGCTCGCCGACCCGGCGCTGTACCAGGACTTCGCGCGCGCGAAGCCGCTCATCGAGCGGCAGCACGCGGCGAAGGAGGAGCTCGCGAGGCTTTACGGAGAGTGGGAGGCGGCGCAGGAGGAGCTCGCCGCGCTCCAGCCCGGCGGCTGACGCGCGCCGCTCACGGCGGCCCGAGCCGCAGCCCCGCCGCGAAGCCCAGCCAGGCCCGCCGGCCGCCGTCCGCGCCGAGGTCGTGCTCGAGCAGGCCGCCCAGGCCCGGGCGGAAGCCCTCCTCCGCCCAGAACAGGCTCGCGCTCGGCCCCGCCACCACCGCCACGCTCCGCGTGACCTGCCACCCGGCGAGCACCCGCGCCGTGGCGAGCACGTTCGCGCCCGCGTCCACCGCCTGCTGGCTCAGGAGATCCACGTCCAGCAGGAACCGGCCGCGGGCCTGGTGCGCGCCGAGCCCGAAGCCGGACCAGAGACGCCCGCCGCTGTCGGCGCGCTGCGCGCCGGCGGAGAGGATCGTGTGGAACGCGCGGCTCCCGAGCAGGAGCCCGGCGGAGAGGATCCCGTTCTCGTCGCCCAGGACGAGGAGCTTGTGCTCGCCGCCGCGGACGATGGGGAGGAGCCCGAGCGACACGCCGTCCAGGCCGTCGGCGACGTTCACGAGCCCGAGCTGCGCCCCGCGGACGTGGCCGCCCACGTTCACGAGCCCGACCTGCACGCCGCGCACGCCGCTCCCCACGTTCACGAGCCCGATCTGCGCGCCGTGCACCTCGCCCGACACCGAGGCGAGCGCGAGCTGCGCCCCCGAGACGGACCCGGCGTAGCCCACGAGCGCGGACTGGAGCCCGGTCACCGCTCCCGCCGCCCAGCTCACGCTGGAGTGCTGCCAGCCGACGACGTCGCCCCGCACCAGGTTCAGGCCCTGGGTGAGCTGCACGCCCCGGAGCGAGCCGGCCACGTTCGCGACCATCCCCACCTGCACGCCGGTGACGCGGCCGCGCGCGGAGCTCCCGATGTACGAGAAGAAGCCGCCCACCACGTCCTCGTCCGCCCAGAGCACCGGCGCGAGCCCGATCCCGCGCAGCCGGGTCGTGCGCGAGGCGATGAGGCCGAGCTGGAGGCGGTTCACGACGTAGCGATCGCCGTTGAACGACACGGGCGGGAAGATCGAGAGGTCCACCGGCACGCGCGCGAGCTCCTCCACCCCGTCGCCGCGGAGCGCCGTCAGCTCCCGCGGCACCGCGGCGAAGCCCGCGCCGGCGAGCTCGGTCCGGCCGCCCTGGGTGAGCGCGACGCGCGCCTCCACGAGGCGCCCGTCCTCCTCGCGGGAGACGCGGTAACCGCCCGGGTCGAGGGCCAGCTCCAGCGGGCGGCCGGGGTGCTTGCGCAGCTCCGCGACGAGCCGCTCGCCGGAGTCGCGCACGAAGAACCGGCCCGCCGCCGCGGCCGGCAGGACGAGCGTCGCGCCCGAGCCGCGCAGATCCGTGAGCACCACCTCGCCCGCGCCGACGAGCTGGATGTCCCAGACCGCGTGCTGCGGGCCGCCGCGGGTCCGCTCCGTCCGCGCGAGCGTCTCGTCGAACGCGAACTGGTAGACCTCCGAGAGCGTGACCTTGCCGTCCTGGCTCGCGTCGGCCGCGCCGCGCAGGCCGGTGACGAGGGCGTGGGTGAAGAACGACGCGCCGACCCGGTCCGACTCCTGGGAGGCCTCGTCGGCCGAGCTGGACGTCAGGATCACCTGACCGCTCACCCGCGACGAGGCGTCCACCAGGAACGGCGCGGCGCGGGCGCCTCCCTTCCCGCGGGTGAAGGAGCCCGACGAGCACGAGTCGAGGATCGCGATGCGGATGTCGGCGCCGAGCTCCGTGAGCCACCGCCTGAGCTCTCCATACGGGACGCGCGCGCCGCGCAGGAGCAGCCCCTCCTCGTCGGAGTGGCCGGAGTAGTAGAAGAGCACCTCCGTGCGCCCGCCGGCGCGCGCGCGCCTCACGCGCGAGCGGAGCTCCTCGAGGGCCGCGCGCAGGCTGGCCTCGCCCGGGTCGAGGAGCACGATCGTGTCCTCGCCGGCGACGCCGCCCATCTGCTGCAGCACCCGCGCGACCCGCTCCGCGTCGGAGATCGCGTAGCGGAGCCGCGGGCGCGCGGGGCCGCCGTCGTTGGCGCCCGCCACGAGGGCGAGCCGGCGCACCGCGCCGGGCGGCTCGGCGCGGGACGGCCCCTGTGCGGCGGCGGCGCCGGCGAGGAGGACGGCGGCGAGCGCGAGGACGGGTCGAATCATGTCGGGGCTCTCACTTCACGAGGAGGAGGGCGTGCTGCTCGAGGCCCGCGGGGAGGACGAGGGGATCCTCGCGGGCGCGGCCGGAGGCGGCCAGCCGTCGCGCGGCCTCCACCGCCGTCGCGGAGTCGAAGGCGGCGGCGCCCGTCACGAGGAAGAACCGCTCGAACCCGGGCGCGTCGTCGAGGAGGTAGGCGTGGGGGAGCGGCACCGCGCCCGTCCCCGCGAGCGGGGCGGCGGGGCCGCCCTCCTCGGGCCAGTGGAGCGTCACGATCCCGCGGCCGTCCACCGAGACCACCGCCCCGAACGGCCTGCCCGCCGCCACGTACGAGAGCTGCAGGAGGTCTCCCGCCCGCGCCGCCGCGCCGTCGCGGAGCTCCTCGGGCCCGGCGTCCGGCCGGCTGCGGTGCACCTCGAGGCGCGGCGCGAGGCCCTTGAGGCGGGTGTCCTCGATGGCGGAGCGCGGCGTGAGAAGGCCGGACGGGATGACGTGCAGCACGAGCGCTGACGCCACCGCCACCGCTGCCGCGATGGGGACGAGCAGCAGCGGCCGCCGCCGGGAGGGCCGCGGCGCGCTCGCGGCGAGCGCCGCGCGGCGGCGGATCTCCCCGAGCGCGGGGCCAGGCGGGTGAGCCTCGCGGAACGCCGCGGCGTCGCGCGCGAGCGCCTCGAGCCGGCGCACGCCCTTCTCCGCCTCGAGGCGGCCCCGTACGCGGGCGGCCTCGTCGGGCGGGAGGTCGCCGGCGTGGAGCCGCTCGACCAGGTAGTCGGGAACGCGATCCGGGCTCATCGCTGCACCTCCTGGGTGGGCGCCTCGGCGGCCTGCTCCACGGCGCGCCGCCGGAGCCCGCCGAGCCGCTTGCGGACCGCGGCGGCCGTGAGCCCCACCTCGCGACCGACCTCCTCGAGCGTCAGGCCGTCCACGTAGTGGAGCACCGCCATCACCCGGGTGGACTCCTGCTCGCGCCCGAGCAGCCGTCCGACGACGAGGCGCGACAGCGAGCGCGCCTCGGGCTCGTCCGCCGCCGCGATGGCGAGGAGCGCGGCCTCGTCCCGGTCCTCCGGCCGGCGCCGCTCCGTGCGGAGCAGGTTCAGGCAGACGCGGGTGGCGATGCGGAGGAGGAGCGACGCGGGGGCCTCGTCGCGGAGCCGCTCCTCCGCCCGGAGCAGGTTCACGAACGTGTCGTGCATGGCGTCCACGGCCCTCTCCTCGTCACGGAGGAGGCGGCGGCAGCGGCGCAGGACCATCGGCGCGAGGTCCCGGTAGTACGCGTCGACGTCGACCGCCACCCGCTCCCCTCTCTCCGGCCCCTGGGCCGGACGAGCTTCTACCTCGAACCCCGGTCCGGCCGTGAGCAGCGCCGGAAACCGCCGTCAGATCCGCACTCCCGCGACGAAGCCCACCCACACGCGCGCGTGGCGGCCGCCGAGCTTCCAGCCGAGGTGCAGGTCGGGCTGGTCCTCGTCCGAGACGAGCACGTTCGCCGTCGGGCCGGCGAGGACCCCCATCCACTCGGTGAGCCGGTAGGCTGCCACCGCGCGGAGGACCCCGAGCACCGCCTCGGGGGTGCCGTCGAGCGAGACCGCCTGCGCGACGAGATCCAGGTCGAGCGCGAGGCGCTGCGCCGGCTCGAACCCGACGCCGGCGCCGCCGCCCAGGGCGGAGAGCGTCTTGCCCGAGCGCTCCTGCGGGTCGGGCTGGACGCCCGCCCCGAGGACGCCGTAGGCGCGCCGCCCGCCGAGCCGCACGCCAGCGGCGAGCGGCGTGAGCTCGGTCGCGTAGAGCTCCACCTCGTGGCGGCCGTTCCGCACGAGCGCGAGGACGCCCACCGAGCCCTCCGCCTCCTCGGCGAGGTTCACGAGCCCGACCTGCGCGCCGCGCACGCGGCGGGCCACGTTCACGAGCCCGAGCTGCGTCCCGCTCACCTCGCCGCCCACGTTCACCACGGCGAGCTGCACCCCGCGCACCCCGCCGGCGACGTTGACCGCCGCCGCCTGGAGGCCGTCGAGGCGTCGCGCGACGTTGGCCGCGCCGCCGAGCTGGACGCCCTCCCCGCCGCCGCGGACCACGTTCACGATCTGCGACGCCTGGAGGCCGCGGAGATCTCGCGCCACCGTGGTGACGGTCGCGAGCTGCACGCCGCGCACGACCCCGCCCGCGCTGGCCGCGGCCCAGGTCACCTGCGCGCCCGAGACGTCCTCGTCGGCGAGGTGCACCGGCGCGAGCGCCAGGCCGCGCAGGACGGTGGAGCGGGCCACCACGCCGATCGAGAGGTGGTTCTCCACCCGCCCCTCACCGTTCAGGCTGAGCGGCGGGACGAGAGACAGGTCCACGGGGACCACGCGGAGCGCGGTCGGGGCGGCCGCGGGGGGCTCCGGGACCGCCGCGCCGGCGAGCGCCAGGGCGGGCACGGCCGCCGCGAGCGCGGCGAGGGTGGTGCGAAGCGGGTTCCGCATGGGCGTCGTCCTTCTTCCGTGGCCGAGGGGCGGTCGGCGGGGTCGGAAGGAGGAACACCGCTGCCTGCCGCGCGCGCTACCGCGGCGCGGACGATTCACATTTCTTCACGCTCCGACCAGATCGGGGCAACCTGCCGCCGCCATGCTCCGCGCCGCCTCGGCGAGGGGGCGGTAGCGCGATCTCCGCGCCGCGGTGTTCCCTCGCACAACACGAGCGCCGCACTCTCGCGGTCAACGGAGCGTCACCCATGACGAAGTCCCTCTTCGAGCTCTTCACGCGCGCCGGCGCCGAGTGGGTGATGCTGCTCCTCGTCGCCCTCTCCGCCGCCTCGGTCACGGTCATCCTCGAGCGGGCCCTGTACTTCGCCCTCCGCCGCCGCACCTCTCCGGACCTCCTCACCCTCCTCATGAACGGGCGGCTCGAGGAGGCGCGGGCCCGCATCGAGGGCCGCCGCGGCCTCGAGGCGGAGGTGGCGCGGGCGGCGCTCGACGCCGCCGGCGGCGGCCCCGCCGCGGTGCAGGAGGCGGTGGCCTGCACCATCGCGGACCGCCGCCTCGGCTACGAGCGGGGGCTCTCCTTTCTCGGCACGCTCGGCAACAACGCCCCCTTCCTCGGCCTCTTCGGCACGGTGGTCGGGATCATCCGGGCCTTCTCCGACCTCGCCGTCGGCGGCCCGAAGGGCGCCGGCGCGGCGGCGGTGATGTCCGGCATCTCGGAGGCGCTCGTCGCGACCGCGGTCGGCATCTTCGTGGCCATCCCGGCGGTCGTCGCGTTCAACGGCTTCCAGCGCTGGCTGCGCACGCTCATCACGCGCGCCGAGGCGATCGGCCACGCCCTCGCGTCGCACCTCGAGCACGACGACGTCCGCGCCGCGGCCCGAGCCCGGCTCGACCACGGAAGGTCCGCGCGGCGCCCCGAGCCCCACGAGTCGAAGGGCGCCGCCTAGCGGCGGCCGCGAGCGCACCGGAGCCCACCATGGCCGCCCACTCGAACGGCAGCGACGAGGCGATCACCGGCATCAACGTGACGCCCCTCGTCGACATCACCCTCGTCCTCCTCATCATCTTCATGGTCACCGCCTCCTACATCGTGAAGGAGAGCATCGAGGTCGACCTGCCCCGCGCCGCCAGCGGCGGCGAGACCGTCGGCCCGACCCTCGCGTTCACGCTCGATCGGGACGGGAAGCTCTTCCTCGACGGAAGGCCCGTCGGCCGCGCCGAGGCCCGCGCCGCCGTGCGCGCGGCGCTCGCGCGGAGCGCCGACGCGCGGGCGCTCATCGGCGCGGACCGGGCCGTGCCTCACGGCGAGGTGGTGTCCGTGATCGATCTCGTGAAGAGCGAGGGGCTCACCCGCTTCGCGATCCAGATCGAGCACGACGCGTCGGGGGAAGGCGCGCCGTGACCCCGGCGCCTTCCGACGGTCCGCCGCGGGGCCGCACGCTCGCCGCGATGGCGCTGGCCTCGCTGGCGCTCCACGCCGGCGGGTTCGCCTGGGCCGGTCGCCTCGAGCCGCGTCAGGCCGCAAGGGCCGCGCCCGTGGTGGTCGAGTTCGAGGCCGCCCCTCCGCCGCCCGCCCCCGCCCCGACGCCTCCTCCACCGTCGGAGCGGCCTGCGCCGCGCCGGGTCGCGATCGCGAGGCTGCCGCCACCTCCGGCCGAGCCGCCTCCACCGCCGCCCCCGAACGAAGCGCCGCCGCCCGCCGCGCCGGCGCGCGCGGTCCCCCGCGTCGGAGTGTCGCTCTCCTCGACCGCGACCGGCGGCGGCTTCGCGGTGGGCGTCGGGAACACGCTCCACGGCAGGGCCTCGGAGACCGCCGCCGATCCCGCCTCGGTGAAGCCGTACGCCGCCCCGCGCTCCGCGCCCGCCCGGCTCTCCGCGCAGCCCCGCCTCCTCGAGCGGCCGGAGATCCCGTATCCCCCGGAGGCCCGGCGGGAGGGGCTCGAGGGGCAGGTCGTGCTGCTCCTGCGGATCGACGCCGAGGGCCGGGTCGCGGCGGCGCGCCTCCTCTCCGCGCCGGGCGCCGCCCTCGGCGAGGCCGCCCGGGCCGCCGCGCTCCGCTTCCGCTTCACGCCTCCCCTGCTCGAGGGCGAGGCCGTCGAGACCGAGATCCGCTTCACCTACACCTTCGTCCTGGAGTGAACCTCATGCGCCGCTCGCTCGCCACCGCGCTCGCCCTGCTCGGCCTCCTCCTCGGGAGCGCCCGCCCCGCTCGCGCCGAGACGCCACCGGCGGAGACCGGCGTCCTCACGCGCGCTCCGGCGGTGGTCGAGCCCGCCGAGCCCGAGTACCCGGAGGCCGCCCGCGCGGCGGGGCTGACCGGCGTCGTGACCCTCGAGCTCGAGATCTCGGAGACCGGCGAGGTCACCGACGCGGTGGTGACCGGCCCCGCCGGGCAGGGGTTCGACGAGGCCGCGGTCGCCGCCGCGCGGAAGCTCCGCTTCTCCCCCGCGGAGATCGACGGGGCGCCCGCGCCGGTGCGGATCGAGTATCGCTTCACCTTCGCGCTGGCCGCGCCGCCCGCGGCCCCCGCGCCGCCGCCGCTGAACCTCCTCGGCCGGGTGCTCGAGCGCGGCACCCGGCTGCCCGTCGCGGGCGCGATGGTGGAGGCGGGCGGCCAGCTCACCCACACCGACGGCGAGGGCCGGTTCGCGCTCGCCGGGGTGGCGGACGGGGCGGTGCAGGTGGTCGTGACGGACGTCGACCACGCCCGCCTCGAGTCGGAGGAGACCGTCGAGCCCGGCAAGGCGACCCAGGTGACCTACTGGCTCCAGCGGACCGCCGCGGAGGGCGAGTACGAGGCGGTCGTGGTGGGCGAGCGGGAGGAGAAGGAGGTCTCGCACGTCGCCATCGCGGCCGGGGAGATCCGGCGCGTCGCGGGCGCCTCCGGCGACGCGGTGAAGGTCATCCAGAACCTCCCCGGCATGGCCCGCACCTTCCTGAGCGGCGAGATGATCGTCCGCGGCGGCAACGCCCGCGACACCCGCGTGTACGTGGACGGCGAGGAGGTGCCCGCGGTGTTCCACTTCGGCGGGCTCACCAGCGTCTACTCGTCCGAGCTCCTGAAGGACGTGGAGTTCGAGGCGGGCAACTTCGGCGTCCGCTCGGGGCGGGCGATCGGCGGCCGCGTGAACCTCGTCACGCGCGATCCCGGCGAGCGGACCCACACGCTCGCGGACGTGAACCTGTACCACGCGACCGCGCTCTACGAGGGCCGGCCGCGCGAGGATCTCGGGATCGCCATCGCGGCCCGGCGCTCCTACGCGGACGCGGTGGTGACCCGCGCGCTCGAGTCGATGGACGACGCGCCGGGCGTGAGCACCGCGCCCCGCTACTACGACCTGCAGGCGAAGGCCGCGTGGAAGGCGACCGCCGACGACACCGTCCGTCTCGACGTGTTCGGCTCGGACGACCGGATGGTCCTCACGGGCGTCGAGGACGATCAGTCGCTCGAGGACCTCGACTTCCTCGAGTACGGCACCCGCTTCTACCGGGCCGGGCTCCGCTGGGATCACCGCGCGAGCGAGGCGACCCGGCTCAGGCTCGCGCTCGGCGGTGGCTGGCAGGACATGGACATCGACGCCGACGAGCTGTTCCGGATGCGCCAGGAGCTCTGGAGCACGCACTTTCGCGCCGAGGTGAACCACGAGCTCACGCCGCGGGTGAAGCTCGTCACGGGCGTGGACGGGCAGTGGTATCCGCGGGTCAGGATCGAGGTGGACGCGCCGCCGATCCTCCCGCCCGGTCAGGTCCCGAACCCGAACGCCGAGACCCGCCGCTACGCCGCCACCATCGACGGGCTCGAGGCGGGCGCGTTCGTCGAGGCGACCCTCGAGCCGGTCGACGGGCTCTTCGTCGTCCCGGGCGTGCGCGCGGACGTGCACCGCGCGCTCGCGAACCTCTCCTGGGTGGACCCGCGCCTCGCGGTCCGCTGGCAGCTCAGGCCCGGGACCGCGCTCAAGGGCGCGGTCGGCCTCTATCACCAGGCGCCGCCGTTCCCGTACGTCACGGAGGAGTTCGGCAACCCCGACCTCCGCGAGGAGGGCGCCTGGCAGTACTCGCTCGGCGCGGAGCAGCGGCTCCTGCCGCGGCTGCTCCTCGACGCGCAGCTCTACTACAAGCGCCTGTTCGACCTCGCCCTCCCCTCCGACGCCGTGATCACCCGGGATGGCCAGCTCGTCTCCGAGCGCTACCGGAGCGCGGGGACGGGGCGGTCCTACGGCGCGGAGCTGCTCCTGCGCTGGGATCCCGACGGCCGGTTCTTCGGCTGGATCTCCTACTCGCTCTCGCGCGCGGAGCGGGGCGAGTCCGTCGCGGGCGGCCGGCTCGACAGCGAGGGAGACGCCTACGACCAGCCGCACAACGTGGTCGCGGTGGGCACCGTCGAGCTGCCCGAGGTCTGGCGGGGCCTCTCCGCCGGGTTCCGCGCCCGCTACACGAGCGGAAACCCCTACGAGCCGGTCCGCGCCGCCGTGTACGACGCCGACGCCGACCGCTACCAGCCGATCCAGACCGGCGCGCTCACCGGGCGCATGCCCCCGTTCTTCCAGCTCGACCTCCGCGTCGACAAGAAGTGGACGGCCCGCACCTGGACGTTCGCGGCCTACCTGGAGGTCCAGAACGTCACCAACCGTGAGAACCCCGAGGCCGCCGCGTACAGCTTCGACTACTCGCGGCGCGGCTGGTACTCCGGCCTCCCGCTCTTCCCCTCCTTCGGCCTGCGCGCCGAGTACTAGGACCGCCCATGAACCGCACGCTCGCCGCCCTCGTCCCCGTCCTCGCGCTCACGGCCGCCTGCGGGCCGGACTTCGATCCCGCCTCCGAGGTGCAGGGGTTCCGCGTGCTCGCGGTCCGCGCCGAGCCGCCCGAGATCGCCCCGCCCTCCGACGGCTCGGCCCCCGCCCGCGCGGACTTCGGGACGCTCGTCGTGGATCCGGCCCTCGTCGCGGACCCGGCCCGGCGCGCGGTGGTGCTCCACGTCGCCTGCACCCCGGCGCCGGGAGACCCGGGCCCCTCCCCCTGCACCCTGTTCTCCGAGCTGGCGGATCCCTCGACGCTGCTCGCGGGCGCCGATCTCGCGGCGGCCTGCGCCGCCCCGGGCGTCGGCGTCGCGGGAGGGATCTCCTTCGCCGGCCTCGAGGCGTGCGGACGCGACGGCTGCGGCCCGCTGGCGGTGAGGCGGGATCCCGCCGACCCGGGCTCCGCGGTGGCGCTGCCCGGGGCTGCCTACGAGCTCCCCGCGGACTACACGCTGTCGGCGCTGCCCGCGTCGTCTCCCGAGCGCGTCCTCGGCCTGGAGGTCACCGACCTCGCCCTCGCGCTCGACGCGACGCCGGACGAGCTCGCGCCTGCGAGCGCGGTGGGGAGCGACTGCGAGCTCCTCGGCGCCGTCGCCGCCCGCTTCGAGGCGGAGTGGTCGCGCCGCCCCCACGTCGCGGCGCTGAAGCGGATCCGGGTCCGCGGTCCGGCGGCGCCCTCCGCGCCCAACCACAACCCCGTCCTGTCAGGCGTGGCGCTCGAGGGCGCGGCGCTCCCGGCGCCCGGTGAGACGCCCGCGGCCGTGCCGCCGAGCGCGAAGGTGCCGCTCCTGCCGCTCCTGCCGGCGGGCTTCGAGGAGCTGCGCGAGACCTACGTCGAGAGCGACGCGGCGGGCCAGCCCATCGCGACGCGGAAGGAGGACTGGACCTTCTCCTGGTTCACGAGCGCGGGCGAGCTCGAGAAGCTGCACACGAACCACCCCGACGAGGCGGCGGAGCTCACCACGCCGGCAGCCGGGGCTCCCACGGTGTGGGTGGTCGCGCGCGATCTCGTCGGTGGCGTGACGTGGCGCGCGGGCTCGCTCGCCGTGACGCCGTGAGGGGGTCGGCCCGCCGGGCGTCTCGAGGTTGACAGGCAAGTCGTAGCTTGCCTATGTTCCGCCGGGTGGCCGACGTGTTCGAAGCGCTCGCCGCCCCGACGAGGCGGGCGATCCTCGACGAGCTCACCGATCGGGACGGTCAGTCGCTGTTCGAGCTGTGCACGCGGCTGACGATGAAGCACGGGCTCGCGATGTCGAGGCAGGCGATCTCGCAGCACCTCGAGGTGCTCGAGGCGGCCGGCCTCGTGACCACGCGGCGTGAAGGCAGGTGCAAGCTCCATCACCTCGACACCGCACCGCTGCGGAGTATCTTCGAGCGGTGGCCGGTCGAGGGGCTGAAAGGGACCCGGCGATGAAAATCAACCTGACGAGCGTCCTGGTCGATGACCAGGAGAAGGCCCTGAGGTTCTACACGGAGGTCCTCGGGTTCGTGAAGAAGACCGAGATCCCGCTGGGCGAGGTGCGCTGGCTCACCGTCGTGTCGCCCGAAGCCCCGGATGGCCCCGAGCTCGTGCTGGAGCCGGACGGGCACCCCGCGGCGCGCCCGTTCAAGCGGGCCCTGGTGGAGGACGGCATCCCGTTCACCTCGTTCGCCGTAGAGGACGTGCGTGCCGAGTACGAGCGGCTCCGCTCGGCAGGCGTTCGTTTCGTCCAGCCGCCCACCGAGATGGGCCCGGTGACGATCGCGGTGCTCGACGACACCTGCGGGAACCTCATCCAGATCGCCAGCCAGAAGTAGTCGGCCCGGGAGGTCCGCCTCCCACCGTTCCGCGGCATCACCGACGCGCTCGATCCACCGGCGGTCCGTCACGCGTGGCGACGTAGACGTTCTCGAACGTGCCGCCGCGCCGGGAGCCCGCCTCGACTGCGCCGCGCACGGTCACGCGCGCGCGGCGGTGCCGCCGGAGCGTCTCGAGGAAGCGCTCCCACTCGGCCGCGGGAGGGAGCGTGGAGGTGGCGAAGAAGTCGCCAGCGACGGGCTCGTCGAAGCTCACCTCGCTCCGCTGGATGACCACCCCAGCCTCGACGCCGCGCTCGCGCAGGTTGAGGTGCACGAGCGTCCAGCCCGAGAGGATCGCGATCGCGGAGAGGCTGCCGCCGAAGGCCGTGGACCGGTGATTGAGGCTGGGGGCGAGCGGCGCGGCCAGGCGCAGCGAGGCTCCGTCGTACCGCTCGATGACGGCGCCGAGGTGGACTGCGAGCGGGATGTGCTCGCGGACGTAGCGGGTGATCTCGTCCCGCGTCACGCGATCGAGCTCCGTGTCAGGAGTTGCCTCGAGCTTTGGTCACGCGTGTCCGATCTAGGCGGTGGGGCGAGGCGTGTCTCGAGGTTCATGCCGCGAGCCGGAGCGCAGCGGTCAGGGCGGAGCCGGCGGGGAACGGGATCACGGGGTCGGGGTCGAGGTCGAGGTCGTCGAGGTCGATCTGGCCGACGTCGCCGCTTCCGAGGTCGCCGTGGCGCGCCGCCTGGACGGGACCTCGCGTCCTCGGCGGGCCACGATGGACGGAGACAAGGTACGGGGGCCGGTGCCGTCCGCCAGACGCCGCTGGCAACGCGGGGCCGCATGGGCGGGGTTGACCATGGGCGAAGGTGCCTTGGCGGCCAACCGCGTTGCATGCGGTCCGTGGTTCGGGGAGGTGCCTACCGCGTCCAGTGGCCCGCCTCCGGGCGCGAGGTCCCGCCACGTGGGGGCGGCGCGCTGGAGCCGGGGTGGGTGGAAGGCTCGGCGTCGGTCGTCGTGGTCGGGGTCGCGGTCGGGGTCGCGGTCACGTCTGATATTCACCCACCGTCGCGCTGGAGTCCGCCCGACCGTCAGACACAGATGGTATGGGTTCACTCGATGGACGTCGTGCCCCTGAGCCCTCCCGCTCCTCTCGCGATCGCCTCGGCGGCCGCGCTGGACGCGCTCGCGGCGGAGGCGTGGCTGCTCGAGCCGCCGCCGCCGCACGAGCGGAAGGGCATCCTGCGGGACGAGGCGGCGCTCCTCATCGACCGGCTCCTCAGCCGCGTCGCGCGTGGGCACGGCGCGCTCGAGATCGCCATCGGCCGCGGGCTCGCGGCGCTCGCCGACCGGGACGGTGCGATGCGGTTCGGGTACGCGAGCGTCGGTGACTACGCGCGCGAGCGGCTGGGCATCGCGGCCAGCACGGCGCAGAAGCTCGTGAGGCTCGCGCGGGCGCTCCGCGACCGCCCGCTCCTCGCCGACGCGGTCCGGCGCGGCGAGGTGAGCGCGCGCAAGGCCGAGACGGTCCTCCCCGTTGCCCGCGGTGAGGCGGAGGCGCGCTGGGTCTCGATCGCCCGCACCGAGACGGTGCGCGCGCTCGCGGCGGCGGTGCGGGCCGAAGCAGCCGCCGAGGCGAAGGCGGACGAGGAGCCGCGGGAGCGCGTGTCCCTCCAGCTCACGCCCGCGGGTCGCGCGAAGCTCGACGAGGCGATGGCGCTCGCGGGCAAGGTTCTCGGAGCGACCGCGCCGAGGTGGCAGCGGCTCGAGGCGATCTGCGAGGAGTTCCTCGGCGCCCATCCCGTGGAAGCGCTCTCGGACGGCGGGGACGAGGTCACGGACGAAGGCGTCCTGCGCGGGCCGGCCGCAGAATGGTTCGAGGCGGCGAGGGCGGGGCTCGAGGAGGAGTATGGCCGCTGGGCGTTCCTCGGAGCGGTCGCTCCGGTCGAGGCGGAGGTGAGCGCCGAGCTCGACGGCGGCGCGGACGTGCGCGTCGACGAGGAGCTGAGGCGGCTCGCGGCGATGCGCGATCGCTGGGACGCGCTCGTCGGGCACCTCGGCCTGCTGCTCCGGACGCTGCGACTGTGGCGCGACATGGGTTTCGCCTCGTTCGGCCACTACTGCGAGGAGCGGCTCGGAATGGCTACGCGCACGGTGCAGCAGCGGGTCCAGCTGGAGCGTAGGCTCTACGCGCTCCCCGCGCTCGAGCAGGCGATGCGCGACGGGCGCGTGTCCTACGAGCAGGCGCGGCTCGTGGCGGAGGTCGCGGACGATCTCACCACCGAGGACTGGATCCGCCGGGCGGAGGGTACGACCTGCATCGCGCTGCGCCGGGAGATCGAGGCGGAGCAGGAGGCGCAGATGTGCGCGCGGGCCGAGCTCGACCTGCGCGTGCCTCGGCGGGTCGGGCGCCTCCTCGACGAAGCGTTCCGGGCGGCCCGCGCAGCGGCCGACCGCTGGCTCACGCCCGCGGAGTGCCTCGAGCGGATGGCGGAGCACTTCATCTCGACCTGGAAACCCGCGCTCGCGGAGCGGAGCACGCCGCAGCGGCGGGCCCTCGCGCGCGACGGCGGACTCTGCCAGGTGCCGGGTTGCAGCCGGGCGGCCGTGCACGCGCACCACGTCGTCTATCGCTCGCGCGGCGGCGGTGACGACCCGGCGAACCTCGCATCGCTCTGCGCCGCCCACCACCTGCGGGGAGTACACGGTGGGCTCGTCGAGGTTCGCGGCGTAGCGCCGGACCGGCTCACGTGGCGGCTCGGCGCGCGGGATCCGACGCGGTCCCTGGACTGAGCTCCGTCGAGTGAGCGTCCATCGAGCGGCGGTGGGTGGGTCGGAGCAGCTCGATGTCGGGACCCACCGCCATGCCGCCGTGCACCCGCTTCGTCCCCTGGCGTCGCAGCCGTGCCGCGCTACGCTGCGGTCATGTCCGATGCATCCCTTCCCCGCACTCTCGTCCGCGCCAGCGAGCGCGGACAGGCCGAGTCGAGCGGCCACCCGTACAACCCGCGCTCGGAGATCCACGGCTGGATGATCTCCCGCGCCGCCGGCCTCGGCCGGATCGCGGTGAACCTCGCGTGGCTCCCTCCCGGCAAGGAGTCCGCCATCTTCCACGTCCACCACCGCGAGGAGGAATGGGTCTTCGTCCTCGAGGGGCGGGGCGTGATCGAGCTCGACGACGCCGAGCACGAGGTCGGCCCGGGCGACTTCGTGGCCCTCCCGCCGGGCGTGGCGCACCACGTCCGCAACGCCTCCGCCGATGAGCGGCTCCTCCTGCTCGAGGGCGGGGAGATCATCCCGGACGTCGAGGTGGCGGACTTCCCGCGCCTGCGACGCCGGATGGTCCGCCTCGGCAATCGTTTCGCGGTCTACTCCATGGACGCGGAGATCGAGTTCTTCCCGGGAGTGAAGGAGCTGCCGCGCGAGCTGGTCGGCCTCCCGCCGCCGGGAGAGCGGCCGCGCCTGCTCGTCCGCGCCGGCGAGCGCGGCGAGGCGCGCGTCTACCACCACCCGCAGAACCCGCGCTCGGAGGTCGGGCTCACCTGGCTCTCCCGCCCCGCGCTGAAGCGCATCTCGGCAGGCGTCGCCGCGGTGCCCGCCGGCAGGGAGTCCTTCGTGAAGCACGTGCACCGGCACGACGAGGAGTGGATGTACGTCCTCTCCGGGAGCGGCGTCGCGGTGATCGGCGACCGCGAGGAGCCCATCGGCCCCGGCGACTTCCTCGGCTTCCCCGCCGGCGACCCGGCACACAACGTTCGCGCCTCGCCGGAGGGCGAGCTCGTCTACCTGCTCGGCGGAGACGCCTGGTCGCGGAGCACGATCGAGATCGTCGACTTCCCGGAGCTCGGCTTGCGGAAGACGTTCGTGGGGACGCGCAGCTCCCTGACCTTCCCGCTGGACGCGGCGGTCGAGAGCAAGGGCACTTAGGACGGGCCACGGCGGACAAGGCGGGGGTCGGGTCGGGGTCGGGAAGTCACCTCCGGTATTCACCGCCAGTCGCTCCATCACCGCCGAGGACTGGAGCCGCCGGGCGCCACGAGGCCAGCGGGTCGCCCCGCTGGCCTCATGCCCGCTGCCTCGACGACGACGCCGTCTAGCCCTGCGCGGCCTTCAGGGCCGGCTCGTATTCGGGCTCCTGCCCGATCTCCGGCACGAGCTGGCGGTAGATCACCTTGTCGTCCGCGTCGAGCACCACGACCGCGCGGCCGCAGAGGCCCGCGAGCGGGCCGTCCGTGAGGAGGATGCCGTAGTCCTGTCCGAACTTCTTGTCGCGCATGAGCGAGAGCGTGACGACGTTCTGCAGCCCCTCGGTCGTGCAGAACCGCTTCGCCGCGAACGGAAGGTCCGCGGAGACGACGAGCACCACCGTGTTCGGGAGCTGACCCGCCTTCTCGTTGAACTTGCGGGTCGAGGTGGCGCAGACGGCCGTGTCGAGGCTCGGGACGATGTTCAGGATCTTGCGCTTGCCCTTGAAGTCGGCGAGCGAGACGTCCTTCAGATCGCCCCCCGTGAGCTTGAAGTCGGGCGCCTTGGCGCCGACGGCCGGCAGCTCGCCGCTGGTGTGGATCGGGTTCCCCTTGAGCGTCACCTGGGCCATGAATCCTCCGTTCGAGTTCGCGCGGTTTTAACCCACGCCCACCCGGAGCGCCGGGATTGTGGCCGCTCGTCCCCAGCGGGGACACACTCACCGTCGCGCCACCCGGCCGCACCCGGCGAGGCGGCTGGCCGCTCCCCGACTCAGGCCGCATCCATCTCCGGACCGGAGGAGGAGATGGGAGCACCCGAGGCACGGGAGGCCAGCACGCGCGGGGTGCGCGGCGGCGTCCGGGTCCGCGACGGGCTGTGCGGCATCTGCCCCGCGGGCTGCTGGGTGCGCGCCCACGTGGAGGGGGACCGGCTCGTCGGGGTGGAGCCGCTCCCGGATCACCCGCTCGGCATGCTCTGCACGATCGGGCGCCACTCGCCCGAGATCGTCCACTCGCCCGACCGGGTGAACCGCCCCCTCCGCCGCACCGGCCCCAAGGGCAGGTACGCGTTCGAGCCCATCTCCTGGGACGCCGCGTACGCGCTCCTGGCAGGCCGGCTCGCCAGCATCAAGCGGGAGCACGGCGCCGAGGCGACCGCGGTCTACACCGGCCGGGGCGCGTTCGAGCTCTCGCTCTGCGACGTGTTCCAGCCGGCCGGCGTGGCCGTCTCGTCCGCCTCGAGCGTCCTCTTCCCGTTCGGCTCGCCCAACACGCTCGGGGTGGGGGCGCTCTGCTACGTCGCGTTCGCGATGATCGCGCCGCACGTCACCATGGGCGCGATGCTGCTCGGGCTCGACGCCGACCTCGACCAGGCCGAGCTCGTCGTGCTGTGGGGAGCGAACCCGGCCACCGACTCGCCGCCGACGGCGCACCACCAGGTCGTGCGCGCCCGCCAGCGCGGCGCCCAGGTCATCGCCATCGACCCGCGCCGGAACGACACCGCGCGGGCCGTCGACGCGGAGTGGATCCCGATCCGCCCCGGCACCGACGGCGCGCTCGCGCTCGCCCTCATCGAGGTGCTCCTCGAGGAGGAGCTCCACGACGAGGAGTTCGCGCGCGACTGGACCGTGGGGTTCGAGGACCTCGCGCGGCTCGCCCAGCACTACCGGCCCGAGCGCGTCGAGGGGATCACCGGTGTGCCCGCCGCCACCATCCGCAGCCTCGCGCGCCGCATCGCGGCCGCCCGCGGCGCGTGCCCCGTCACCTACACCGGCCTCGAGTACTCCGGGAACGGCGTGCAGGCGATCCGCGCGCTCCTCACGCTGTGGGGCCTCGCGGGACAGCTCGACGTCCCGGGCGGCCTCGTCTTCCGCATGCGGGACGGCGCGTTCCCGCAGAACCGCCGCCACCTCCAGCCGAACCCCGCCGTGGGGAAGGCGCTCGGGCGCGAGCGCTTCCCCCTGTACACGCGCTACCGCGGCGAGTCCCACGCGATCGCCCTGCCCCGCTCGGTGCTCGAGGGCGATCCCTACCGGATCCGGGCGCTCGTCGTGCACGGTGCGTCGATCCTCACCGCGTGGCCGGACCCGGAGCTGTGGCGCCGGACCCTCGCCGGCCTCGACTTCCTCGTGTGCGTCGATCGCTTCCTCACCGCGGACGCGGCGTTCGCGGACCTCGTCCTTCCGGCGGCGACGGGGTACGAGATCACCTCGTACATGCGGTACGGCCCGCTCTTCAAGATCCGCGAGCCGCTCGTGCCGCCGGTCGGCGAGGCGCGCAACGACTTCCTCATCATGGCCGGGCTCGCCGACCGGCTCGGCTACGGGCACCTCTACCCGCAGACGGAGGAGGCGCTCCTGCGCCACGCGCTCGAGGGGACGGGCTTCACGCTCGAGGCGGTGCGGGCCGCGGGGGGAGAGGCGCGGGTGCCCGCCCCGTTCCTCCAGTATCGCAAGTGGGAGAAGGGCCTCCTCCGGCCCGACGGCGAGCCCGGGTTCGACACGCCCTCCGGCAGGTTCGAGATCGCCTCGTCGATCCTGGCCGAGCACGGCTACGAGCCGCTGCCGGTCTACGTCGAGCCGCCGGAGAGCCCGGCGAGCCGGCCCGATCTCGCGGGCAGCCACCCGCTCGTCTTCAACTCCGGCGCGCGCGGCTTCCACGACTTCCGCAGCCAGCACCACGGCGTGCCCGGCCTCGCGGCGCGCGCGCCCGAGCCGCTCGCGACGCTCAGCGCGGAGGACGCCGCCGCGCGCGGGATCGCGAGCGGGGATCCGGTCTGGGTCGAGACGCCGCGCGGGCGCGCCCCCTTCCGCGCGCACGTGACCGCGGACCTCGTCCCGGGCGCCATCGACGCGAGCATGGGGGGCGGCGGGCCGCTGGGGAGCGCGTCCTGGCGCGCCTGCAACGTGAACGCCCTCACGGACCTCGCCCAGTGCGATCCGATCTCGGGCTTCCCCGTCTACAAGGCGCTCCTCTGCGAGGTGCGCCGCGCCGACGGGGCGGCGGCCGCGGAGCCGGCGGAGGGGGCGCCCGAGCGCGACGCGCCGAGGGGACCGCGGATCGAGGCGGCCCCGCTCCGCCCCATCTACCTCGACCACGCGGCGACCACCCCCGTCGCGCCGGCGGTCGCCGAGGCGATGGCGCCGTTCCTCGCGGGCGCGTTCGGGAACCCCTCGAGCGTCCACCCCCGCGGCGCCGAGGCGCGCGCCGCCGTCGAGGACGCGCGCCGCAAGGTGGCCCGCGCGCTCGAGTGCACGGCGCGGCGCGTGGTGTTCACGGGATCGGGCTCCGAGTCGGACAACCTCGCGGTGAAGGGCGCCGCGTGGGCGTGCCGCGCGCGCGGCCGCCACGTCGTCACCTCCGCCATCGAGCACCCCGCCGTGCTGGAGGCCTGCCGCGCCCTCGTGCCTCATGGGTTCGAGCTCACCGTGGTGCCGGTCGAGCGCGACGGGCACGTCTCGCCGGAGCGGGTCCTCGGCGCCCTCCGCGACGACACCGTGCTCGTCTCGCTCATGCTCGTGAACAACGAGGTGGGCACGATCCAGCCGGTCGCGGCGCTCGCGCCGGCGGTGCGGGCGCGCGGCGCGCTCCTCCACGCGGACGCGGTCCAGGCGCTCGGCAAGGTCGCCCTCGACGTGGAGGCGCTGGGGGTGGACCTCCTCACGGTCTCGGCGCACAAGATCCACGGCCCGAAGGGCGTCGGCGCGCTCTACGTCCGCGCCGGCGTCTCGCTCGAGCCGCTCGTGCACGGCGGCGGGCAGGAGCACGGGCTGCGGGCGGGCACCGAGAACGTCGCGGGCGTCGTCGGGTTCGGGCGCGCCTGCGAGCTCGCGATGCAGCGGCTCGGCGGCGGCGAGATGGACCGGCTCGCGGCGCTCCGCGACCGCCTCGAGGCGGGCCTCCTGAGGCTCCTGCCGGAGGCGCGGCGGAACGGGGACGGGGCGCGCATCGCGACCACCCTCGACGTCACGCTGCCCGGGATCCGGGGCGAGTCGCTCGTGCTCGCGCTGGGCCGCCGCGCCGTGCACCTCTCCTCCGGCTCGGCCTGCCACTCCGGCGATCCAGAGCCGTCGCGCACCCTCCTCGCCATGGGCCTCACGCCCGAGGAGGCGCACTGCTCGGTGCGCTTCTCGCTCGGGGCGGGGCAGACCGAGGCGGACGTGGACGAGGCGCTGGCGCGGATCGCCGAGACGCTCGCCGCCTCGCGCGCGGCGGTGCGGTTCCTCGCGTGCCGGTGAGGCCCGGGCCGCGCAGGCGCTTCAGGCCGGTGGGAGGGCGCGCAGGAGCGGCGACGGCGTGCCCGGCGCGGCGATCCAGAGCTGGTGCGCCGCGCGCGTGACGGCGACGTGCAGCCGGCGGCGCGCCTCGTCCGCGTCGGGGTAGGCGCGGACCGAGGCGTCGGGCACGACCACGTAGTCGAACTCGAGCCCCTTCACGCTCGCCACGTCGGTGACGTCCACGCCCGGCCGGAACGAGAACCGGCCGTCGATCGCCAGGCGGGCCTCGGGCATGTCGGAGAGGAGGCGGTGGAACGCGCGCGCGACCTCGGCCGAGTGTGCGACGACCGCCACGGACGCGTCCGGCTCGCGCTCGACGAGATCACGGATCGCCCCCACCAGGAACAGCTGCGCGTGGGCCTCCGTCGGGAAGTCGAACCGCGACACGGGCGCGCCGTCGCGGCCCGCGCGCGGCGGAGAGGGCGGCGCGAGCGGGCCGAGGATGGCGTGGGCGGCCTCCGCGATGGGGCGCGGGCAGCGGTAGGTGGTCTCGAGCTTGACCGTCGCGGCGCGCTCCGCGCCGATCGCCGCGAGCGCCTGCGGCCAGCCGGCGTAGGAGGAGAACGTCTGCTGCGCGTCGTCGCCGGCGAGGGTCACGCTGCGGCCGTCGAGGTGGCGGCCGAGCACGGAGAGCTCGAACAGCGAGACGTCCTCCGCCTCGTCCACCACGAGGTGCGCGAGCGACCTGCCGCCCCCGGCGCCGGCGAGGGTGGCGAGGAACAGGAGGATGGGGAGATCCTCCGGGTCGAGCGTCCCGGCGATCGCCTCGGGCGTGTCCTCGGAGAGGCCCAGGCCGTCGAGCGTCTCGCGCCGGTCGGGATCGACGCCCGCGACGAGCTCGTCGGTCGGCGGCGCGAGCTGTAGCCGCGTGTGCCGGACCGTCTCCTCGATGGCCGTGGTGGGGAGATCCCCCTGCGCCGCCCGGATTACGCCGGCGAGGAACGCCGGGTCCACGCACAGATCGCCGAGCTCCTGGCGCAGCTTCGCGAGCGAGGGCCGCGCGCCGGCGAGCCGCGGGCGGCGGCGGAGCGTCTCGTACAGCGCGGGGTGGCGCTTGAGCCGCGAGACGAGCGACGGCGTGTCGGCGCACAGGCGCGGCGGCGGGGCGCGGAAGACGCTCTGGAACGCGCCGCGCGACCAGGAGTCCAGCGTCCGGACCGCCGCCCGATCGAGGCCGAGCGGCTCGAGGAGCCGCGCCGCGAGCTGCGCGAGGCCGAGCTCCGGCACCACCACCTGCATCCGCGAGGGCGGGAAGCGCCGCGGGTCCTCGAAGGCGATGCGCGCGAGCCGGTGCAGGGCGACGGTGGTCTTGCCGCTCCCGGCGCTGCCGATGACGAGCAGCGGCCGGTCCGGGGGCGCGGAGACCGCCTCGAACTGATCGGGGTCGAGCAGGGCGGTGATGTCCGGGGCGGAGACCCTCCCGCGCGCGCCCGCGCCGGTCCCGAGGGCTCCGGCGCGCGCCGCCTTGCCCGCGCCGCCCCCGAGCGCGGCGCCCTGCACGGCGAGCCGCCGCCACACGCCGTCGGCGCCGCGCGCGACGGTCAGCTCTCCCGCGGAGACGCGGGTGAGCACGCCGCGCTCCACCACCACCACGCGGCGCGCCTCCACCACCCCCGCCGCGACGCGGCCGGGGAACGCCTCCTCGAACTCCTCGCCTTCGCGGTAGCGGTAGAAGATCGCGGCGACCGGCGCGTAGCGCCAGTCCACCACGCGCACCCCCGCCCCGCGATCCACGAACGTGTGCCGGCCGAGGCAGTAGTCCCTGACCTCGCCCCCCTCGCGCACCCGCAGGTGCGCGAAGTACGGCGCGCTCGGATCGGGGAACCCGTCCGGCCGCTGGCGCTCGAGCACGGCGCGAACGAGTCCCATCTCCTGGAACACGGTCGGCAGGTCCTTGGAGGTGGACTCGAGCGCCTCGTCGCGGAGCTCCCGGAGGCGTCCGGCGAGGTCGCTCTCCGCCCGGACGGACGCGCGCGCGCCGAGCGCCCCGTGCACCGCCGCGAGGAGGGATTCCTCCTCGGCCACGATGTCCTGTGCGCGGGCGTCGAGGGCGTCGGACGCCGGGGGGATCGCCTGTGGAGTCCGGATCGGCAAGGGGCGGTCCTTCTAACGCGGCGCCAGGGCGATCGCACGCTGGTTCGGCGGCGGCGCATCCTACCCTCGACCCTGACGCCGGCGCGCGCAAGGCGCGGTGCGACGAGGTCGCGGGCGCGCGCTGGCGTCGCGCCCCGAGCGTGTCCACCGTCTCCACTCGGGGGAATACCCGATGCCCAAGCTACCCGTGCTCTCCGAGTGGCCCGTCGCTCGCCAGCTCGTCTCCGGGGACACCTCTGGCCTCGGCGCGAGCGCCATGAGCGAGCGGACGCGCGAGCTCGTGCCTCGCACCGCCTCGGCGGATCGCGTGGTCCGCTCCATCTGCCCTTACTGCGCGGTCGGCTGCGGCCAGCTCGTCTACGTGAAGGACGAGCGGATCGTCGACATCGAGGGCGATCCCGACTCGCCCATGTCCCAGGGCTGCCTGTGCCCCAAGGGCGCCGCGACCTTCCAGCTCGTCACCGGCTCGCACCGCGAGCAGCACGTCCTCTACCGCCGCCCCGGCGGCAGGGAGTGGGAGCGCATCCCGCTCGCGCGGGCGATGGACATGGTGGCCGAGCGAGTGAAGCGCTCGCGCGACGAGACGTTCGAGGAGCGCATCGAGGATCCCGGCGCGAAGCACCACGGCGCGCGGGTGCGGCGCACGCTGGGCGTCGCGCACCTCGGCGGCGCGACCCTCGACAACGAGGAGAACTACCTCCTCAAGAAGCTCTACACCGCGCTCGGCGTCGTGCAGGTGGAGAACCAGGCCCGGATCTGACACAGCTCCACGGTCCCCGGTCTGGGGATCTCCTTCGGACGCGGCGGCGCGACGACCTTCCCCGGCGACCTGCAGAACGCCGACTGGGTGGTCGTGCAGGGCTCGAACATGGCGGAGTGCCACCCCGTCGCCTTCCGCTGGGTGATGGAGGCGAAGAACCGCGGCGCGACGATCATCCACGTGGACCCGCGCTTCACGCGCACGAGCGCGGTCGCCGACCTGCACGTCCCCATCCGCCCGGGCTCGGACATCGCCTTCCTCGGGGGCCTGGTGCGCCACGTCATCGAGAACGAGCGCTGGTTCAAGGAGTACGTCCTCCACTACACGAACGCCTCGACGCTCGTGGACGAGCGCTTCCGGGACACCGAGGACCTGGAGGGGCTCTTCAGCGGGTTCGACTCGAAGTCGAACTCGTACGACCCGGAGACCTGGTCGTACGACGGCGTCGACGGGGTGGTGCCCGCCGCCGGCCACAAGGAGGTCTACGCCGAGAAGGGCGCGGGGAAGGAGTCGCTGCACGGCGCGAACATCCTCGAGCGGAAGACCGACCCGACGCTGCAGGACCCGCGCTGCGTGTTCCAGATCCTGAAGCGTCACTTCTCCCGCTACACGCCCGAGGTCGTCGCCGAGACGTGCGGCATCCCCGAGCCGCTCTTCCTCGAGGTGGCGGAGACGCTGTGCCGGAACTCGGGGCGCGAGCGCACCGGCGCGTTCTGCTACGCGGTCGGCTGGACGCAGCACTCCGTGGGCGTCCAGTACATCCGCACCGCGTCGATCCTCCAGCTCCTCCTCGGCAACATCGGGCGCCCCGGCGGCGGCATCATGGCGCTCCGCGGGCACGCCTCCATCCAGGGATCGACCGACATCCCGACGCTGTTCGACCTGCTCCCCGGCTACCTGCCGATGCCCCACTCGCTCCTGCCCGACCGCGGGCTCGAGCAGTACGTGAAGAACAACCGCTCGCCCTCGGGCTGGTGGAGCGAGATGCCGAAGTACGTCGTCTCGCTCCTCAAGGCGTGGTTCGGCGACGCGGCCACGCGGGAGAACGACTGGGGGTTCGATCTCCTGCCCCGCCTCTCCGGCAACCACTCGCACATGACGACCGTCTCCGAGATGGCGGACGGCAAGGTGAAGGGGTACCTCGTCGTGGGCGAGAACCCGACGGTCGGCTCCATGCATGGGAGCCTGCACCGCAAGGGCCTGCGCAAGCTGGACTGGCTCGTCGTGCGCGACTTCGCCCTCACCGAGACCGCCGAGTTCTGGCGGACGGCGCCGGAGATCGCGCGCGGGGAGGTCCGGACCGAGGACATCCAGACGGAGGTGTTCTTCTTCCCCGCCGCCGCGCACACCGAGAAGGACGGCTCGTTCACCAACACGCAGCGCTGCCTGCAGTGGCACCACCGGGCCATCGAGCCGCCCGGCGATTGCCGCAGCGATCTCTGGTTCGTGTACCACCTCGGCAAGCGCCTTAAGCGCCTCTACGCGGACGCGCCGGGGCCGAACGCCGAGGCCATCCGGGCGCTCACCTGGGACTACCCGACGAAGGGGAAGGACGAGGATCCCGACGCCGAGGCCGTCCTGCGCGAGGTGAACGGCTTCACGATCAGGGACGGGAGGCCGGTGGCGGGCTTCAAGGAGCTCACCGACGACGGCGCGACCGCGTGCGGCTGCTGGATCTACTCCGGGTGCTACAAGGACGGCGTGAACCAGCCCGCCCGGCGGCGGCCCCAGTCCGAGCAGCACTGGGTCGCGCCGGAGTGGGGCTGGTCCTGGCCCGCGAACCGCCGCATCCTCTACAACCGCGCCTCGGCCGATCCCGAGGGGCGCCCCTGGTCCGAGCGGAAGCGCTACGTCTGGTGGGACGCCGAGAAGGGCGCGTGGTCCGGCTACGACGTCCCGGACTTCATCCCCGACCGGCCGCCCTCGTACCGGCCGCCGCCGGGGGCCGAGGGGCTCGCCACGCTCTCGGGCGACGATCCCTTCATCATGCAGGCCGACGGCAAGGGCTGGCTCTTCGCGCCCTCCGGCCTGCTCGACGGCCCGCTCCCGACCCACTACGAGCCGGAGGAGTCGGTCCTCGAGAACCCGCTCTACCCGCAGCAGTGCAACCCGGCGCGGATGGAGTGGCACCGGGCCGACAACCCCTACCACCGCGCGTTCGGCGACCCGCGCTTCCCGTACGTCGTCACGACCTACCGCCTCACCGAGCACCACACCGCCGGCGGGATGAGCCGCTGGCTCTCGTGGCTCTCCGAGCTGCAGCCCGAGATGTTCTGCGAGATCTCGCGGGAGCTCGCGGCGGAGAAGGGGCTCGCGAACGGGCGCTGGGCCACGATCACGACGGCGCGGGGGGAGATCGAGTGCCGCGTGCTCGTGACGGAGCGCATGAAGCCGCTCCGGGTGAAGGGGCGGACGCTCCACACGATCGGCCTCCCCTACCACTGGAGCTACGTCGGGCGCGTGCGCGGCGACCCGGCGAACGAGCTCATCCCGTTCGTGGCCGACCCGAACGTCTCCATCCAGGAGTCCAAGGCGCTCACCGCGAACATCCGCGCGGGCCGCCACTCCCTCGGGCGCCGCTCCGCAACTGACGGGCTCGAGCTCCGGCAACCGGAGCCCCCGCGCGCCCCGCCGCCCCGCGATCTGCCGGGGATCCGGACCGCGCACCGCCACCCTCCGACCGAGCCGAGGAAGTAGCCATGCAGCGGATGGGCTTCTTCACCGACACCACGCTCTGCATCGGGTGCAAGGCCTGCGAGGTCGCGTGCAAGCAGTGGAACCAGCTCCCCGACGACGGCTTCCACTTCACCGGCATGAGCTACGACAACACCGGCATGCTCGGCGCCTCCACCTGGCGCCACGTCGCGTTCGTGGAGCGCGCGGCGGAGCTGCCGGGCCAGGGGAGCCCGCGCGACGGCGTCGAGGGCGGCGCGCGCGCGTTCGGCGAGCTGTTCCCGGCGGGCCAGCCGGGGCCGACGAGCCTGCTCGGGCACGACATCCAGCCGACGCACCTCGAGACGCCGGTCGCGCTCGGGCCCACCGAGCGCGCGCTCGGGAAGTTCTCCTGGCTGATGATCTCCGACGTCTGCAAGCACTGCGAGCGCGCCGGCTGCCTCGAGGCCTGCCCCACCGGCGCGATCGTGCGCACCGAGTTCGGCTCGGTCTACGTCCAGCCGGACGTCTGCAACGGGTGCGGGTACTGCGTCTCCGCCTGCCCGTTCGGCGTCGTCGACCGGCGCGAGGAGGACGGTCGCGCGTGGAAGTGCACGCTCTGCTACGACCGGCTGAAGGGCGGGATGGTCCCGGCGTGCGCGAAGGCCTGCCCGACCGCCTCCATCCAGTTCGGCGAGCTCGAGGACCTGCGCGCGCGGGCCCACCGGCGCGTGGAGCAGCTGCACGCGCGCGGCGTGGCCGAGGCCCACCTCTACGGCGAGGACGCCGCGAGCCAGCCCGGGACCGAGGGGCTGCACGCGTTCTTCCTGCTGTGCGATCGCCCCGAGGTCTACAACCTGCCGCCCGACCCGGTGGTGCCCACCGCGAAGGTGGTGCGGTCGTGGCGGTCGATGGCCGCGGGCGTGCTCTCGCTCGCGGCGCTCGCCATGGGCGCGGTGTTCTCGGCGCGGAGGGCGTGATGGACGCGATGGATCCGCTGAGGCAGGCCTCGACGCCAAGGGACGGACGCAACGTGGATCCGCAGGTGGGGCGCCTCACCGGCGAGGCCTCCGGGCAGCGCGCCTCGCCGCAGCGCGCGGCGGCCGCGCTCGCGCGCGCGGACCGCGCGGCGGAGCGGACCGCCTCCCTCCCGGAGGAGGAGGTGGAGGGGCCGAGCTACCACGGGCTGCCCGTGCTGAAGGAGCCGGTGTGGAGGTGGATGATCCCCGCGTACTTCTACACGGGCGGCCTCGCGGGGGCGTGCGGGGTGCTCGGCGCGGCGGCGCAGCTCGCCGGCGGGCGCGGCACCTTTCCCCTCGTGCGGCGCTGCCGGACGCTCGCGGTGGGCGGGGCGGTCGCGAGCGCGGGGCTCCTCATCGCCGACCTGGGCCGGCCGGCGCGGTTCATCGCCATGATGCGCGTGTTCCGTCCGACCTCGCCGATGAACATGGGCACCTGGGTGCTCGCCTCGTTCGGCGCGCTCAGCGGCGCGGCGGCGCTGCCGGCGTTCCTCCCGTCGTCCCGCGCGCTCCGGCGCGCCGGCGACGCCGCGGGGCTCGCGGCCGGGGCGCTGGGCCTGCCGCTCGTCGGCTACACCGGCGTCCTGCTCGCGAACACCGCGGTGCCGGTGTGGCAGGAGACGCGCAACACGCTGCCGATGCTGTTCGCCTTCTCCGGCGCGGTGAGCGCCGGCGCGGCGCTGGACCTCTGGCCGCCCGCGGGGCCGGGGGCGGAGATGGCGCGGCGGTTCGGGCTCGTCGCGAAGGGCGCCGAGATCGCGCTCTCGCGGGCGCTGCACAGGGAGGCCGGCTTCGAGCGGGTGGAGCGGCCGCTCCGGCGCGGCGCGGCAGGCGCCCTCCTTCGCGGCGCGCGCATCCTGCTCGGCGCCTCGGCGGTCGTGGACCTCGTGCGCCGCCGCTCGCCCGCGCTGCGGATCGCCTCGGGCGCCCTCGGCACGCTGGGGACGCTCGCGCTCCGCTTCGGGGTGCTGGCCGCGGGACGTGCCTCCGCCCGGGATCCCCACGCGACGTTCGAGCTGCAGCGCGCCGGGCGCGGCGCCGCGGAGCTGACTAGGAAGGGGGAGGCGCCCGGACGGATGCCCGCACCGAGCGGGATCGACGCGACGGGTGAGGAATCGGTGGAACATGGAGCGATTCCCTGAGCCCGTCGTCCCGGCCACCGCCGCGCGCCCGGCCCCTGCGGAGCGCGTGAACGCCGCCGCCTGCCGTCCGCGGGGCTCGCTCGTCGACGCGCAGGGCCGGACCATCCGCTACCTGCGCGTGGCGCTCACCGACCGCTGCAACTTCCGCTGCACCTACTGCTCGCCGGCGGCGTACGAGCCGCCGGACGCCCTCCTCTCCCGCGCGGAGCTCGCCCGGCTGTTCCGGCTCTTCGCCGCGCTCGGCGTGCGCCGCATCCGGCTCACCGGCGGCGAGCCGACGCTGCGCAGGGACGTCGTCGAGATCGTCGCGGACGCCGCCGCGACGCCGGGGATCGAGGACGTCGCGATCACCACGAACGGCCACCGGCTCGCAGAGCTCGTCGAGCCGCTCCACGCGGCGGGGCTCGGCGCGCTCAACGTGTCCCTCGACACGCTCGCGCCGGAGCGGCTCCGCGGCGTCTCGGGCCAGGCGGCGCGGCTGGACCGCATCCTCGCCGGCATCGACGCGGCGGCGGGCCGGTTCCGCTCGCTGAAGCTCAACACCGTGGTGATGCCGGGCGTGAACGAGGACGAGCTCGGGTCGCTCGTGCGCTACGCCTGGGACCGCGGCGCCCTCCCCCGGTTCATCGAGCAGATGCCGTTCGGCGGGGGCGCGCCCGTGCCGCTCGCGGAGGTTCGCCGGCGGCTCGAGGAGGCGGGCTTCTCGCTCGCCCCCGACCTCTTCCGCGGCTGGGGTCCGGCCCGCCACATGCGCGCCCGCGACCGCGACGGGCGCGAGGGGCTCGTCGGCTTCATCGGCGCGATGACCGAGAACTTCTGCGAGGACTGCAACCGGGCGAGGATCGCGGCCTACGGCGGGTTCCAGGCCTGCCTGGGGGGCGAGGATCGGGTACAGCTCAAGGATCGGATGCGGGCGGGCGACGGGGACGAGGCGCTCGCCGACGCCGTGGCGGGCGCGCTGGGGAGGAAGGCGCCGCGTCATCACATGGAGGAGGCAGGCGCCGGGCTCGTGCTGCTGGCAATGCGCGGCATCGGGGGCTAGGCGCTCCGCCGGAGGGAGACGTCATGACGTCGAATCGGTGGCTCATCGCCGCAGCGGGCACGGTCGCGATGGCGTGCCTCGGCACGGTTTACTCCTGGAGCCTGTTCACCCAGCCGCTCATCGCGGCCTTCCGCTGGTCCAACACGACCACCACCTGGACGTTCGCGCTCGCCATCCTGTTCCTCGGGATCGGGGCGGTGATCGGCGGGCGCTGGCAGGACGCGAAGGGACCGCGCCCGGTGGCGGTGACCGGCCTCGTCCTGTGGGGGCTCGGCAACGTGCTCGCAGGGCTCGGCACGACCGCGCTCGGCGCGCCCTGGATCTACTTCACCTACGGCGTCATCGGCGGGCTCGGCCTCGGCCTCGGCTACGTGACGCCGGTCGCCGCGGTGACGAAGTGGTTCCCGGACCGCCGCGGGCTCGGCAGCGGCATGGTGGTGATGGGCTTCGGCCTGGGCGCGTTCTTCTACAACAACGTCCTCAAGGCGATCCCGGCGTTCGCCGGCGCGTCGCGCGAGGCGGGGCGCGTGCTCGCCGCCCGGGCCGCAGGGGAGAGCGACGCGGTGCTCTCCGCCGGGGCGACCGGCACGCTCATGCGGACGTTCATCGTGTCGGGCGTCGTCTTCGCGATCCTCGGCGGGCTCTGCGCGCTCGTGATCCGGAACCCGCCGCCCGCCGCGGTCCCCGCGGCCGCGGCCTCGCCCGCCGTGGCCTCCCGCGCCACGCGCGACTACCCGCCCTCGGAGGCGCTCCGGACCCCGCAGTTCTGGGCGCTCTGGATGATGCTCTTCCTGAACGTCACCGCCGGCATCCTCTTCATCTCGAACGCGGTGCCGATCATGCGCGAGCTCACGGGGACCTCGCCCGAGACGGCGCTCGCGGTCTACGGCTTCATCGCGCTCTTCAACGGGCTCGGCCGGTTCTTCTGGGGCGCCGTCTCCGACCGCATCGGGCGGAACGCCGCCTACCTCCTCATCTACGGCTCGCAGGTCGTCATCTTCTTCGTGGTGGGCGGCATCCACGCCCTGCCGGTGGTGGCGATCCTGTTCGCGGTGGTGCTGCTCGACTACGGCGGCGGGTTCGGGACGATGCCGTCGTTCACGGCCGACTACTTCGGCACGAAGTACATGGGCGTGAACTACGGGTGGATCCTGCTGGCGTGGGGCGTCGGGGGCGTCGTCGGCCCGATCTTCGTCGCGCTCGTGAAGGACGCGACCGGATCGTTCTCCGGCGCGCTGCCCGTCATCGCGGTGGTGCTGTTCGTCGCGGCGATCCTGCCCATCGTGACCCGGCGCCCCGGCGCGGAGCGCGAGGGCGCGGGCCGCTGGGCGCACCTGTTCCCGAACCGGCGCGTCCACGCCTGAGCGCCGCTCGCGCCTCGCTCGACCGCCGCTGCCCCCGGCGCGGGGGGAGGAGGAGCCTCGACCTGGCGGGCGCCGCCCGCCCGCTGCCCCCGCCGTCCGGCCCGGCTCGCACGGCACCGTCGCGGTCACCACCTTTACGCGACGGAGGGAGACGAATGGCATCTTCTTGGACTCGAAGTGCGTATCTCGCCGCTGGCGCGGCGGCCCTGCTCGCCGCGGCTTGCCAGCGGGGCGACGACCGGAGGAAGGCGAGCAGCCGCGGCGACACCGGCGGCGCGGTCGCCTCGCAGGAGCAGGCCGAGAAGGCGACCGAGTCGTCCGCGAAGACGCAGAAGAAGGCGGCCGACGAGCAGAAGCAGGTGGCCGACGCGCAGAAGGACGTGAGGGAGAAGGAGCAGGAGCTCCAGAAGGCGCGGGCGAAGGAGCAGAAGGAGCTCGGTGAGGCGCAGGGCGCGCAGCAGCAGGCCCGGCAGTCGAACCAGCAGGCCGCGCAGGCGACCGCGAACGCCCAGCAGCAGGCGGCGCAGGAGCACGAGCAGCTCGCGAAGAGCGAGCAGGAGCGCGCGCAGCAGTCGGCCCAGCAGCCCACCGGCGCCCAGCCGCAGCCTCCGCCGGCGAGCCCCGCGGGCGGGGCGGCCGCCGAGCGCACCGCGAGCGGCACCGTCGTGAGCGCGAGCGCGCAGGAGGTCGTCGTGCGCCAGGGCGGCGCCGAGCCGGACATCAAGCTCCGCGTCGGCCCGGATACACCGGTCCTCATCGACGGCCAGCAGCGCACCGTGAGCGACCTGAAGGAAGGGACGCAGGTCCGGGCCGCGTTCACCGAGCAGGGCGGCGCGCCGCAGGCGCTCCGGATCGAGGTGCAGGGAGGCGCGGGCGGACAGCAGGGCAGCTCGCAGCAGGGCGTCCCCCAGCAGTAGCGCTGAGCCGGTGCGGGGACGACGGCGGGGGCCGCGCCTTTCGTGCGCGGCCCCCGCTGCGTTTTTGGGGGCACGCTCGAGACCCGACCTTCGACGACCGCGACCCCGACCGCGACGATCCCGCCCGCTGAAACCTCCTTCCGCCCCCCGCATCCAATCCCTCGACTGCCACCCGCTGCCGCGCCCCGCGGCTCGGGCGGCTTTGGGCGCTGAGCCGCGCCTGGAGGAGAGATCCATGAGACGTGCCCTCGCCGCAGCCGTCCCGCTCGCAGCCCTCGCCCTGTACCTCTCCTTCCCGAAGGCAGCCGGACCGCAGCCCGCCCGCAGCAGCCATCACCCCGCGCGCCCCGCGGCGGAGGACCCGATCCTCGATCACGCCGACCGGCTGCTCGACGAGGGCCGGCGCGTCTTCCGCGACGAGACGTTCGGCGACGAGGACTTCTGGGGTGGGCAGCTCCGGCTGCACGAGGCCATCGCGGGGCAGGCGAACGGGGGCGTGGGGCCGGGCCTCTCCCCGCGCGCAGCGCTCTCGCTCGGGCTCAAGGTGGACGCCGGCGCCGTGCCGCCGGCGACGGCGGAGGCCGTGCGCAGGGGCGAGGTGAACCTCGACGATCCCGCCGTGACCGTGGCGCTGCTCCGCGCGGACGCGGTCCTCGGCGTGAAGGGCCAGTTCGACGACGCGGGCACGCTCCGCTCGGTGGGGATCACCTGCGCGCTGTGCCACTCGACCGTCGACGACTCCTTCGCGACGGGCATCGGCCGGCGGCTCGACGGCTGGCCCAACCGCGACCTCGACGTGGGCGCGATCGTCGCGAGCGCGCCCACGCTGGCGCCGTTCGCGGCGCTCCTCGGCACGGACGAGGACACGGTCCGCACGGTGCTGCGGAGCTGGGGGCCGGGCCGCTACGACGCGGAGCTCGCCCTCGACGGCAAGGCGTTCCGCCCGGACGGCAAGACCGGCGCGACGCTCCTGCCCGCCGCGTTCGGGCTCGCCGGGGTGAACCTGCACACGTACACGGGCTTCGGCTCGGTGACGTACTGGAACGCGTTCGTCGCGAACACGCAGATGCACGGCAAGGGCACGTTCTTCGACCCGCGCCTCGCCGACGCGACGCGCTTCCCGATCGCCGCGAAGGCGGGCTTCGCGGACGTGCGCTCGACGGACGATCGCATCACGCCGAGGCTCGCGGCGCTGCACTTCTACCAGCTCGCGATCCCGGCCCCGAAGCCGCCGGAGGGCTCGTTCGACGCCGACGCCGCCGCGCGGGGGAAGGCGGTCTTCGAGGGCAAGGGGAAGTGCGCCACCTGCCACGTCCCGCCGCTCTACACCGAGCCCGGCTTCGCGATGCACACCGCGGCGGAGCTCGGGATCGACGACTTCCAGGCGAGCCGCTCGCCGGAGCAGCGCTTCTACCGCACGACGCCTCTCGCCGGCCTCTTCACCCGCGCCAAGGGCGGCTACTACCACGACGGCCGGTTCCCGACGCTCGAGTCGGTCGTGGCGCACTACGCGGACACGCTCGGCCTCGAGCTCACGCCCGACGAGCGCGCCGACCTCGTGCAGTTCCTGCGATCGCTGTGAGGCGCGCCGGATCGCCGCGGCTCGGCCGCGCCGCGCCGAGCGGGGCCATTGCGCGTCGCGGGCCTCCGATGGTTAAAAGGCGCCATGGTAGCCCCTTCTCCCACCCCCGCCCGGCGGCGGCGGCTCCTCCGAGCCGCCGTCGTCGTCGCCGCGATCTTCGTCGCCTACACCGCCCTCGGCTTTCTCGCCGCACCCGCCCTCCTCCGGCGCGTCCTCGTGAAGGAGGGCTCGGCCGCGCTGCACCGCCAGGTCACCGTCGCGAAGGTGGGCGTGAACCCGCTCGCCCTCTCGATCACGATCGAGGGGCTCGCGGTCGCGCATCCGGACGGAACGCCGTTCGCCGGCTGGGAGTCGCTCTACGTGCGGCTCGCGCCGCAGCGGCTCGTGCTCGGTGAGGTGGGCCTCGCGGAGATCCGCCTCGTGAAGCCGTCCCTGAACGTCGGCCTCGATCGCAAGGGTGCGCTGACGTTCCAGGACCTGCTCGAGCCGGAGGCCCCGCCGGCGGCACCCGCCGCGCCCGCGAAGTCCGGGGGTGGACCTCGCGTCTCCATCGGCCGGCTCGCGGTGGAGGAGGCGCGCGTGGTGTTCCGCGACGCGACCCGCAGCCCCGCGTTCGACACCATCCTCGGCCCCGTCACGATCCGGCTCGACTCGTTCCGGACGCGGGGCGGGGGAGACAGCCCCTACGCCTTCACCGGCACGACGGAGTCCGGCGAGACGTTCAGCTGGACGGGCACGGTGCGGACGGAGCCGCTTCGTTCGGCGGGGACGCTGGCGTTCGAGGGGATCCACCTCCCCAAGTACGCGCCGTACATCCAGGACGAGCTCCCGGCGGATCTGCACGACGGGCGCCTCGCCTTCGAGACGCGCTACGAGCTCGAGTGGGGCACCGCCCGGCGCGTCCTCGCGCTCGCCGGCGGCAAGCTGACGGTGGACCGGCTCGCCATGGGGCCGCGCGGGGTGGCCGAACCTGCCGTGAAGCTGTCGCGCATCGAGGTGTCCGGGATCGAGGTGGACGCGCTGGCACAGCGAGCGAAGATCGACGAGGTCTCGCTCCGCGGCGGCAAGGTGCGCGTGCTGCGCGAGGCCGACGGGAGCCTGGAGCTCTCGCGGATGGCCCCGCCCCCGTCTCCGCCGTCCCCGTGGAAGTGGTCGATCGGCGCGCTGGCGGTCTCCGGGCTCGCCCTGGACCTCCAGGACCGCACCCCGTCGCGGCCGGTCGCCCTGCCCCTCACCGACGTGGCGCTCCGGATCGAGCGGCTCCGGCCCGAAGCGGACGCGACCTGGCCCGTCTCGCTGTCGCTCGTCTGGAACGGGCGCGGCCGGCTCGCCGTGAAGGGGCCGGTCCAGCCGTTCGGGAGCAAGGGGAAGCTCGAGGTGGACGCGGCCGAGCTCGACCTCGTGCCGCTCCAGCCCTACCTCGAGCCCGACGTCACTGCGCGGCTCACCGGCGGGCGCGCCGGCGCCCGGGCGACCGTGGACTTCGACGCGTCCGGGAAGGCGCCGCGCTGGACCTTCGCCGGCGACGTCCGGCTCGACGGGCTCGCGGTGGCCGAGAGGGGCAACGAGGACCTCCTGCGCTGGCGATCCCTCGAGGTCACCGGGATCGACGCCGCGTCCACGCCGCCGCGCGCCTCCGTGCGGCTCGTCCGCCTCGTGGAGCCGCGGGTGAAGGCGTACGTCTGGGAGGACGGCGCGACGAGCTTCGCGCGCGCCCTCCGCGCGGCGCCAGCGCCCGCGCCGGGGAAGCCGCCTCCCCCGCCCGGCCCGGAGTGGCGGACGGCGATCGGAGCGGTCCAGGTGGTGCGCGGGCGCGCCGCCTTCGTCGATCGCTCCGTGAGCCCGCCCGCGATCGTGAACGTCACCGGCGCCGACGCGGCGGTGGCGAAGCTCTCCTCGGATCCGCGGGTGCGGTCCACCGTGGACGTGAAGCTGCAGGTGGAGGGCGCGTCCCCCGTGCGCATCTCGGGCACGCTCAACCCGCTGCAGAAGGAGGCGTTCACCGAGCTCGTCGTCGCCTCGCAAGGCGTGGACCTGTCGCCCTTCGCGACCTACTCGGGCAAGTTCCTCGGCTACGGCATCCAGAAGGGCAAGCTCGACCTCGACCTCCGCTACAAGATCGAGAACCGGAACCTCGCCTCCACGAACGTCGTCAGGGTGAACCAGTTCACGCTCGGCGACCCCACGAACAGCCCCGACGCGACGAAGATCCCGGTGCGGCTCGCGCTCGCGCTCCTCCAGGATCGCGACGGGGTCATCCTCCTCGACGTCCCGATCGAGGGGAACCTCGACGACCCGAACTTCCACCTCGGCAAGGTGATCTGGCGGACGGTCCTGAACGTGCTCGTGAAGGTCGCGACCTCGCCCTTCAGCGCGCTCGCCGCCCTCGCCGGAGGCGATCACGCGGACCTCTCGCTGGTGGAGTTCGCCCCCGGCGCCGCCGAGGCCTTGCCGAGCGCCCAGGAGCGGTTCGGGCTCCTCGCGAGGTCGCTCGCGCAGCGGCCGGCCCTCGGGCTCGAGCTGGAGGGCTCCGCCGATCCCGACCAGGACGGCCCCGCGCTGCGGCGCGCCGCCCTGGAGCGGTCGCTCCGGCGCGCGAAGGCTGCGTCCATGCGGCCGCCTCCGCCGTCCGCGGACGAGGTGACGCTCTCGCCCGAGGAGCGGGCCCGGCTGGTGCGCGCCGCGTACGACGCCGCCTTCCCCGCCGCGCCGCGGAAGTCCGGCGAGGCTGCGGCCGCGCCGCCCTCGCCGCAGGAGATGGAGGAGCGCCTCGCCGCCGCGGTCGAGGTGCCGGCCGAGGCGTACCGCTCGCTCTCGGCGGAGCGGGCGCAGCGCGCGCGGGAGGCGCTGCTCGCGGCCGGGATCGACCAGGGCCGCCTCTTCCTGACGCAGGGCGGAGAGCGCGCGGAGAAGGAGAAGGGCGCGCGCGTGTACTTCACCGTGAGGTGAGGGACGCCGCCCCGCGGCGCCGCCCGGGAGCTCGCTCCTCCGTTGGCGAGCTCACGCCCGAGGAGCGCGGCGGGCTCGCACGGGGCCGGGGGTCGCCGTGACCGGGTTGCAGGCGTACGGCTCGCAATGCCCGCGGCCGACGGCCCGGCAGCAGTAGAGGCTCCGGCGATCCCGCCCGACGAGCCTCATCTCCCAGCCGGCGGCGTTCACCTCGAGCACCCCGAAGCCCCACCGCTGCGACCAGTACAGCGACCGGCCGCCCGCGAAGGGCCCGGCGAACGGCTTGGGGTGCGTCGAGGAGGTCGAGGCGGCGATGAACTCGTCGTGACCGCGCGCCGTGCGGAGGTGCTGCAGGTCGTGGGCGTGACCGGCGAGCCACCCCGAGATGCGGTCCCCCATCGCGTCCTCGAGCTGCCGCACCCTGCGCACATACTCCGGCTGGCGGACCATGGCGGCGCGGTTCCGCGGGTCGCCCGCGACGTCGGCGTAGTAGTGCCCCACCACGAAGCAGTGACGCTCGCCTCCGCAGCCCGCGGACGCGCGGCGGACGAAGTCGAGCTCGTCCTCCCACCGGAACCCGCCGTAGTCGCCCGCGAGGAGCAGCGTGTCGATCACGATGAGCCGCGCCGGCCCGCGCTCGACGACGTAGTGCCTCCCGGGCATCCTCCAGTGCGGACCCTGGTGCTGCACCTCGAGGCACGCCTTCACGCGCTGCTCGGTGGCGGGCGGCCCGCGGAGCTCGCGGCGGCACGGCCCGTCCACCCTCACGTCGTGGTTCCCGATCGCGAGGTACACCGGGACGGGCTCGCCGCCGCGCGAGAGCCCCTCGAGGCGGCGCTCGAACGACCGCGCGAAGCGCCCGTCCGCGCCGATGTCCTGCCCGGGGCGCACCGTGTTCCCGTCCGCCTCGAAGGCGCAGCTCGCGGCGTTGCGGACGCGCGGGTCGGGGCCGCAGGCGTAGAGGTTGTCGCCGACGTGGATCGCGAGGTCGAACGGAGCGGCGGCGTTCTCCGCCAGCATCGCGCGCGCGACGGCGCCCTGCTGGGGGGTGACCGCCCCGAAGTCCCCGAAGAAGAGGATGCGGATCGCCGGGGGCTCGAGCGGCGCGGCCGCCGGGAGCACCTTCACCGCGCGCCGCTCGACCCTGTCCTCACGCGAGGAGACGCACGCGACGGAGGCGAGGACCGCGACGACCACGAGGGCGACTCGCGCACGCATGGAGAACAGTGACGTAGCGGAACGGCGCGCCGCGCGCACGCCCGGCGGGCGCCGCTTCCGGGGCGGAGGCGAACGCAGCGGCGCACGCGCGCGTCCGGGCGGCGCGTTATGGTCGCCCGGCCGTCCCTCTTCCTGGAGGCCAGAGTTGCAGGAACCCAGCGATCCGGCCGATCGGGCCCGCATGAGGGCGCCCGCCGCGCCTGGCGCGGCTCGACCGCCGCCTGCCGCGGTCGCCCTGCTCACCGCGGCCGCGCTGGGCTGCTTCGCTGCGAACTCGCTCCTCGCCCGCGCGGCGCTGCGGGGGTCGCTCGCGGACCCGGCGAGCTTCACGGGCCTCCGGATCGTCTCCGGCGCGGCCTTCCTCGTCGCCCTCGCCGCGGCGCGTGGCGGGCGGCGGGGCAGCGGAAGCTGGGCCTCGGCCGCCATCCTGGTCGTCTACGCGGCGCCGTTCTCGTTCGCGTACGTCCGCCTCCCGACCGGCGCGGGGGCGCTGCTCCTGTTCGCGGCCGTGCAGGTGACGATGATCGGCCTCGCCGTCGCCCAGGGAGCTCGCCCCGCGCCGCGGCAGTGGGCGGGGGTGACGATCGCGCTCGGCGGGCTCGCCGCGCTGACGCGACCGGGCGCGCACGGCGTCGAGACGGCGGGCGCGGCCCTGATGATCGTCGCGGGCGCGGCGTGGGGCGTCTACAGCCTGCGCGGCCGATCGGCCCGCGATCCGCTCGCCACGACGGCCGACAACTTCGCCCGGGCGGCGGCGCTCGCGCTGCCGCTCGCGGCGGCGGCCCTCGGGGCGTGGGGCTCGCGGCTCACGGCGGCCGGCGCGGCGCTCGCCGTCGCCTCCGGCGCGCTCGCGTCCGGCGGCGGCTACACGCTCTGGTACGCGGTCGTGCCGGCGCTCGGCGCGACGCGTGCGGCCGCCCTCCAGCTCGGCGTGCCGGTGCTCGCGGCGGTGGGCGGCGTGGCGCTGCTCGGCGAGCGCCTCACGCCGCGGCTCGTCCTCTCCGCGGCCGCGATCCTGGCCGGGATCGCGCTCACCCTCGTGCCGCGGCGTCGCCGCTAGCGCAGCCTCCATGAACCCTCCAGCCAGGGGCAGGGCGCCCGCCAGAGGCCGCCCGCCCGACGGGCGGCGCGGCCCCCAGGCATTCCCACGCGCCGCTAGTACGTGCCGGAGAACCTCGTGCAGACGTTGTGCTCCTCGTCGCACACCTTGACGTTGGTGAACACCACCGACATCGGAGGCGAGCAGTCCGGCTGGAACGTGGGGGTGAGCTCGAGGAAGAAGACCGCCTTCCCGTTCTGGACCGGGAAGTCGCCCTCCGCCGAGAAGGCTTCCTTGTTGTCCGCCTTGGGGTGGTGATCGCCAGGATTGATGCACGCGGCATCGGCGCTCAGCACGATGTGAACCTGGGTCTCGCTCCCGAGACCGGCCTCTTTCCCGTCTGCGATCAGCGTGTCCCCGTCTCGCTCGACGGTCACGCTCACGAAGTGCGGGCTCCCGGCCCGGGCGATCCCTGGCCCGAGGACAGCCAGCGCGACGACCGCAAACCCGAGCCACTGCCCGACCATTCCCTTCACGCGCATACGACCTCCTCCCGCGCGCTGAAACGTCGCGCGCGAACCTTCCTGCGTTGCCGGCGCGGGGTCGCTCCGACGCGCGCGGCGCAGGAATGGCGATTGGCAATAGCTGGTGGTCGATGAGACTGTGCGTCGAGGCGCACGCATTGAGAAGGAGTCTCGGCGTGCGTTCGCCCATTTCTGATGGGTCGGCCCGCATCGTGGAATCTGAGACGTGTGCCTTCGACGGGGCAGGCACGCCCGGCGCTCGAGCCGCGTCGACGCCGCGGCCCTGCGGCCGAGCGCGTCGCGTGCGCCCGCGGCACTGCGAGCTCGGCGTGGCAGCGCGCGGGACCTCGGCGCGGGAGCCGCTCGGCTCGGATGACCGGCTCGCGCCGAGTTCATCTTACGGTGAACGCCGTACGATCCCCGCGGGACGGCCCGAGCTCGAGCAGAAGCTCGAAGCCTCCCTCACCGCGGAGGAGCGGCGCACGCGGTCGCCGCCGCGCCGCGGCGGCGCGTGGGCGCGCCCTCACTGCGCGCGCGAGCGAGCCGCGCGTCGTCGGGCCACGGCCGCGCCCGGCGAACGCGCGCCGCGACGGCTACGGAAGCACCGTCTCCCCGTACGACAGGTAGCGGTCGACGCCCTGCGCCGCCTCCCGCCCCTCGCGGATCGCCCAGACCACGAGCGACTGGCCGCGCGACATGTCGCCCGCCGCGAACACGCCGGGGACGCTCGTCATCTTGCTCTCGTCCGTCCAGACGTTGCCGCGGTCGTCGAGCTTCACGCCCAGCTGCTGCAGCATGGGCTTCTCCGGCCCCACGAACCCGAGGGCGAGGAGCACGAGGTCGGCCGGGACGACGCGCTCCGAGCCGGCGACCTCCCGAGGGCCGAACCGGCCGTCCGGTCCCTTCGTCCACTCGACGTCCACGACGTGCAGCTCCTTCACCCTGCCCTGCGCGTCGCCGACGAAGCGCTTCGTCAGCGCCTGGAAGCGGCGCGGGTCGGCACCCCAGAGCTCCTTCGCCTCCTCCTGGCCGTAGTCGAGCTTGAGGACCTTGGGCCACTGCGGCCACGGGTTGTCGGCCGCGCGCTCGAGCGGGGGCTGCGGGAGGATCTCGAGCTGCACGACGCTCCGCGCCCCGTGGCGGATCGACGTGCCGACGCAGTCCGTGCCGGTGTCGCCGCCGCCGATGACGACGACGTCCCGGCCCTTCGCCGAGATGAACCGCCCGTCCGCGTGGCGCGAGTCGAGCAGCGACTTCGTGTTGGCGTGGAGGAACTCCATCGCGAGGTGGATGCCCTCGAGGTTCCGCCCCTCGACCGGGAGATCGCGCGCCTGCGTCGCGCCGCCCGCGAGGACCACCGCGTCGAAGTCCTTGAGGAGCCGCTGCGCGGGGATGTGCTTGCCGATCTCGGTCTCGGTGACGAAGCGGACGCCCTCGTCCGCGATGAGCTGCACCCGCCGCTCCACCACCGCCTTGTCGAGCTTCATGTTCGGGATGCCGTACATGAGGAGCCCGCCGGCGCGGTCGGCGCGCTCGAACACCGTGACGGTGTGCCCCGCCTTGTTGAGCTGCTGGGCGGCCGCGAGGCCCGCCGGGCCGGAGCCGATGACGGCGACGCGCTTCCCGGTGCGCGCGGCCGGCGGCTGCGGCTTCACCCAGCCCTCGGCGAAGGCGCGCTCGACGATCTCGTGCTCGATGAGCTTGATCGTGACGGGCGGCTCGTTGATGCCGAGCGTGCAGCTCCCCTCGCAGGGCGCCGGGCAGACGCGCCCGGTGAACTCGGGGAAGTTGTTCGTCTTGGCGAGCCGGATGTAAGCCTCCTGCCACTGCCCGCGGTAGACGAGGTCGTTCCACTCCGGGATGAGGTTGTTCACCGGGCACCCGGCCGCCATCCCGGCGATGAGCGTGCCGGTGTGGCAGAAGGGGATCCCGCAGTCCATGCAGCGCGCGCCCTGTTGCCGGAGGGTCTCCTCCGCGTACGGCGGGTGCGCCTCGCTCCAGTCCCCGATCCGCTCGCGCGGCGGCCGCTCGTGCTTCGGCTCCCGCGGGTACTCCATGAATCCAGTCGGCTTTCCCATCGCTGTCTTCCCTAGTTCCCGCCGACGCGCGCCTCGTCGTGCGCGTTCTCCTCGAAGGCCGCCATCTCCGCTTCCTCGGCCGAGAGCCCCTTCTCGCGCATCCTCGCCTGGGCCTCGACGACGCGCCGGTAGTCGTTCGGCAGCACGCGCACGAGCCGCTTCGCCGTGTCCGTCCACCGCTCGAGCAGGCGCCGCGCGTGCGCGCTGCCGGTCCACTCGGCGTGCTTCTCGACGAGCGCCCGCACCGCGGCGAGCTCCTCCTCGTCCTCGATGCGCGCGAGCCCCACCATCTGCCTGTTGCAGCGGCTCCCGAACTGACCGTCCGCGTCGAGGACGTAGGCGACGCCGCCGGACATCCCGGCCGCGAAGTTCCGGCCGGTCGGCCCGAGCACGACGACGCGGCCGCCGGTCATGTACTCGCAGCCGTGATCGCCGACGCCCTCGACCACCGCCTGCAGGCCGGAGTTGCGCACGCAGAAGCGCTCGCCGGCGAGGCCGCGCACGTACGCCTCGCCGCCCGTCGCGCCGTAGAAGGCGACGTTGCCGATGATGATGTTCTCCTCCGGGACGAACGTCGCCTCGCGCGGCGGGTGGACCACGATCTTGCCGCCCGAGATGCCCTTGCCGACGTAGTCGTTCGCGTCGCCCTCGAGGACGAGCGTCATCCCGCGCGGGATGAACGCGCCGAACGACTGGCCCGCCGACCCCTGGAAGTGGAGCTGGATCGTGTCCTCGGGGAGGCCCGCGGCCCCGTGGCGCCGGGTGACCTCGCTGCCCGTCATCGTGCCGACGACCCGCATGGTGTTGCGGATGGGCAGGGTCGCGCGGACGGGCTTCCTCTCCTCGAGCGCGGGGCGCGCGAGGTCGAGGAGCGTCGTCGCGTCGAGCGTCTGCTCGATGCCGTGATCCTGCGGGATCTGGCAGGTGCGCCCGTAGCTGCGGGGCACCGTGGGCTTGAAGAGGATGCGGCTGAAGTCGAGGTTGCGGGCCTTCCAGTGGTCCACCGCGCGGCGCAGCTCGATCCGCTCGGACCGGCCGACCATCTCGTCGATGGTGCGGTAGCCGAGCTCGGCCATGAGCTCGCGCACCTCCTGCGCCACGAAGCGCATGAAGGTGACCACGTGGTCCGGGTCGCCGGTGAACTTGGCGCGCAGCTTCGGGTCCTGCGTCGCGACGCCCACCGGGCAGGTGTTGAGGTGGCAGGCGCGCATCATGATGCAGCCGAGGACGACGAGCGGCGCGGTCGCGAAGCCGAACTCCTCGGCGCCTAGGAGCGCGCCGACGACCACGTCGCGCCCCGTCTTGAGCTGCCCGTCCACCTCCACCACGATGCGGGAGCGGAGGTCGTTCATCACGAGGACCTGGTGCGTCTCGGCGAGGCCGAGCTCCCAGGGGATGCCCGCGTGCTTGATCGAGGTGAGCGGCGAGGCGCCCGTGCCGCCGTCGTGGCCGGAGACGAGCACCACGTCGGCGTGCGCCTTGGCGACGCCCGCGGCGATGGTGCCCACGCCGACCTCGGCCACGAGCTTCACCGAGACGCGCGCGCGGTGGTTCGCGTTCTTGAGGTCGTGGATGAGCTGGGCGAGGTCCTCGATCGAGTAGATGTCGTGGTGCGGCGGCGGCGAGATGAGGCCGACGCCCGGCGTCGCGTGGCGCACCTTGGCGATCCACGGGTAGACCTTCGAGCCGGGCAGCTGGCCGCCCTCGCCCGGCTTCGCGCCCTGGGCCATCTTGATCTGCAGCTCGCGCGCGTTCACGAGGTACTCGCTCGTGACGCCGAACCGGCCCGAGGCGACCTGCTTGATGGCGCTGTTCTTGGAGTCCCCGCCCGGCTCACGCGCGTAGCGGGAAGGATCCTCGCCGCCCTCGCCGGTGTTCGACTTGCCGCCGATGCGGTTCATCGCGACGGCGAGCGCCTCGTGCGCCTCCTTCGAGATCGAGCCGTAGCTCATCGCGCCGGTCTTGAAGCGGCGCATGATCGACTCGACGGGCTCCACCTCGTCGATGGGCACCGGCTTCGGGCCGGGCACGAGGTCCATGAGGCCGCGGAGCGTGTTGAGGTGCCTCGCCTGGTGATCGACGAGCGAGGTGTACTCCTTGAAGAGCGCGTAGCTCTTCGAGCGGCACGCGTACTGGAGCTTGTGCACCGTCTCCGGGTTGAAGAGGTGGTGCTCCCCGTTCGCGCGCCACTTGTACTGGCCGCCCGCGGGGAGGCTCGTGTGGAAGATGGGTCGCTTCGGGGGGAAGCCGCGCTCGTTGCGGAGCCGCGCCTCCTTCGCGACGACGTCGATGCCGACGCCGCCGACGCGGGTGGAGGTCCAGGTGAAGTACTCGTCGATGAAGTCCTGGTTCAGGCCCACCGCCTCGAACACCTGGGCGCCGTGGTAGCTCTGGATGGTGGAGATCCCCATCTTGGAGATCACCTTCACGATCCCCTTGCTCACGGCCTTCACGTACTTCTTCTCGGCCTCCGCGGCCGGGCCGGGGATGAGCCCCAGGTTCACCTGGTCGTGGATGGTCTCGAAGGCGAGGTAGGGGTTCACCGCGGACGCGCCGAAGCCCACGAGCAGCGCGAAGTGGTGCACCTCGCGCGGCTCGCCCGTCTCGAGGACGAGGCCGATGCGCGTGCGGGTGCCCTCGCGGATGAGGTGGTGGTGCACCGCCGAGACGGCGAGGAGCGAGGGGATCGGCGCGTCCTCGGCGTCGTGGCCGCGATCGGAGAGGACGATGAGGTTGTAGCCCTCGGCGATGCACTCCGAGGCCTTGAAGCGCAGGTCCTCGAGCGCCTTGCGCAGCCCCGCGCCGCCGTCCTTGGCGCGGAACAGGATGGGGAGCGTGATGGCGCGGAGGCCCTTCGATCCCGGCCCGCCGTCGAGCGCGCGGATCTTCTCGAGCTCCTCGTTGCGCAGCACGGGGGTCGGCAGGGAGAGCTGCCGGCAGGCGTCGGGACCGGGCTCGAGGAGGTTCCCCTCCGGCCCCACGGCGGTCTCCACCGCCATGATGATCTCCTCGCGGATGGCGTCGACCGGCGGGTTCGTCACCTGCGCGAAGAGCTGCTTGAAGTAGGCGAAGAGCGGCTGCGGCTTCTCCGAGAGCACCGCGAGCGGCGCGTCGTTGCCCATGGAGCCGAGGGGCTCGGTGCCGTCGGTCGCCATCGGCGTGACGATCATCTTCACGTCCTCGGCGGTGTAGCCGAAGACCTCCTGGCGGCGGAGGACCGTCTCGTGATCCGGCTCGATGACGTGCTGCGGCCTCGGCAGCTCGTCGAGGCGCACCGCGAAGCGCTCGATCCACTCGCGGTACGGATGCTGCCTGGCGATCCGCTCCTTCAGCTCGTCGTCCGCGACGATGCGCCCCTCGGAGGTGTCGACGAGGAAGATGCGCCCGGGCTGGAGCCGGCCCTTGCGGAGGACGCGGTCGGGGGGGATGTCGAGGACGCCGACCTCGGACGCCATGACGACGAGGTCGTCCTTCGTCACGTAGTAGCGCGAGGGGCGGAGCCCGTTGCGATCGAGGAGCGCGCCGACGCGGACGCCGTCGGTGAAGGCGATCGACGCCGGCCCGTCCCACGGCTCCATGAGGCAGGAGTGGAACTCGTAGAACGCGCGCTTCGTGGCGCTCATCGACTCGTGCCGGTTCCAGGGCTCCGGCATCATCATCATCATCGCGTGCGGGAGCTCGCGGCCCGAGAGCGTGAGCAGCTCGAGCACGTTGTCGAACATGGCCGAGTCGGAGCCCTCGGTGTCGACCACGGTGAGGACCTTCTGCAGGTCCTCGCCGAGGAGCGACGAGCGCATCATCGACTGGCGCGCGTGCATCCAGTTGATGTTGCCGCGCAGCGTGTTGATCTCGCCGTTGTGCGAGATGTAGCGGTACGGGTGGGCGCGCGACCACGACGGGAAGGTGTTCGTCGAGAAGCGCGAGTGGACCATCGCGATCGCGGTGACGAGCGCGGAGCGCGACAGGTCCGGGTAGAACGCGCGGAGCTGCGGCGCGTTCAGCATGCCCTTGTAGACGACGGTCTTGTGGGACAGGGACGGCACGTAGAAGTGCGTGCGCCCGGGGATCGCGGAGCGCGAGACCTTCTTCTCGACCAGCCGGCGGATGACGTACAGCTTCCGCTCGAAGCTCATCGCGTCGGGGCAGTTCGAGCCGCGGCCGACGAAGATCTGCCGGACGACGGGCTGGCTCGCGCGCGCGGTGGGCCCCAGGGTGGAGTCGTCGGTGGGGACGTCGCGCCAGCCCAGCACCTGCTGGCCCTCCTCGCGCACCACGGCCTCGAAGATCCGCGCGCACTCGGCGCTGCCCGCCGGGTTCGGCGGCAGGAAGACCATGCCCGCGGCGTAGTGGCCCGGCCGCGGCAGGCGGACCCCGAGCGGCTCGCACTCGGCCGCGAGGAACGCGTGGGGGAGCTGGAAGAGGATGCCCGCGCCGTCGCCGGTGTTCTTCTCGGCGCCGACGGCGCCGCGGTGCTCGAGGTTCACGAGCACCTCGAGGGCCTTCGAGAGGATGTCGTGCGAGGGGCGGCCTTTGATGTCGACCACGAAGCCGAAGCCGCAGGCGTCGTGCTCGTGCTGGGGGTCGTAGAGGCCCTGCTTCCCTGGATACCCGGTCTCGATCATTCTCACTTCACCCTTTGCGAAACGCCTTCACGCCGCGGCAACCGCGGCGCCTCCGCTCGATCGGATCTCCGGATCGCGATGCACACCGTGCGCCGCCTCCGCTCCACTCGGGGCGCGGGGAGCGACCGGCGAGCCGTGCGGCTACGGCACGCTGCACGAGCAAGAAAATCGAGTGTCGCCAAGGGGAAGCGTCTCAGTCAATACCGGCCCGCCCCGATCGGCGCACTGCCCGAGATCCGGGCGCGCTGCTGCTCGTTCGACGTGCAGACAGGCGACGGGGCTGCCCGTCGACTGGGCACCCCCGTCGCGCCTGCTCGATCATCGGGCCCGGGCCCGCTGCCAGGGGCGAGCCTGCCCGGCCGCCGGGCAGCGCCGCGCGCTGCCGCCCGCCCGTCCGCCCTACGCCGCTCCGGTGAAGCCGCGAGTCTTCCGGCAGACTACCCGCGGGGCCCGCGGCCCCGGCGCGCCTGCGCGGGCGGCGCCTCCGCGAGGATGCCGCGCTCGCCGTTCGCCGGGTAGCGCGCTGCGACGCGAGGCTCGGCGCCGTCGAGGTTCTCCTGATCGCGCGGGCGAAGGAGCAGCTCGACGGTGGACGTCCCCTCGGGGACGTCCTTGGCGAGGAGGAAGCCCGTCCCGTCGTTGCCCGGGAGCACGGAGCCGAGCGCCTTCGTCTGGCCGCCCTTCGTGCGCGCGGCGACCACGTACTCCTGGCCCTCGGGCGGCGCCGCGAGGCCGTAGAAGTACACGCGCACCGCCTTCTCGGACGGGTGGGCGAAGGCGATCCCGCTCTCCTGCGCCTTCGGGTTCACGCCGTAGAAGAGCGCCGCCGCGGCGCCCGCGGAGCGCTGGAGGCCCTCCTCGGCGCGCGCGTCGGTGAGGAGCTTGTCCCGCTGCTCGACGGTCTTGTGGAGCTCGGCGACCTCCTGCTGCGCCGCCTTCGCCTCGCGCTCCACCGAGCCCGCCTTCGAGACCTGCATGATGCCGTACCCCGCGAGCGCGAAGACGCCGACGATCACGGGGATGATGAAGAGCCAGAGCTTGCCCTCGGAGCCCTTGCTCTCGAGGACGCTGCCAAATTCGATCCGGTCGGAAGCCATTCCCTAAGGTAGGGCCCGGGCTTCGGGGAGGGCGACTCGTCCGGGCGCGACGAGGTCGCTCAGGAGAGCGCTCCTCCGTTCGGCCGCAGGGGCGGGGTGGCGCGGAGCGGCGGTCAGCTGCCGAGCGCGAGGTCGTGCGGCACGCGGCCCGACCGGTACTCCTTCAGCCGGTACTGGATCTTGCGGATCGAGACGCCGAGGATCTCCGCCGCGCGCGCGGTGGAGCCGCCCACCTGCTCGAGCGTGCGGAGGATCGCCTCCCGCTCGATCTCGAACAGCGACGCGCCGGGGATGAGCGCGATGGCGCCGGCCTCGTCGACGCGGCCCCCCTGGAGCACCGGGGAGAGGTCCTCGGCGGCGATCTCCGTGCCCTGCGTCCGCGAGAGCGCGCGCTCCACCACCGAGGCGAGCTCGCGCACGTTGCCCGGCCAGTCGTAGCCGAAGAGCGCGGACAGCGCGCCGGGCGTCAGCCCGGTGATCCGCCTGCCCGCCGCGAAGGAGGAGGTCTCGAGGAAGTGCTGCACGAGCGCGGGGATGTCGCTCTTGCGCGCGCGGAGCGGCGGCAGCGCCAGGGACACGACGTTCAGCCGGTAGTAGAGGTCGTCGCGGAAGCTGCCCGCCCGGATCTCCTCCGCGAGGTCGTGCTGCGTCCCGGCGACGAGCCGGACGTCCACGTGGATCGTCGTGCGCCCGCCGACGCGCTCGAGCTCGCCCTGCTGGAGCACGCGCAGGAGCTTCACCTGGAGCGCGGCGGGGAGCCGGCCGACCTCATCGAGGTAGAGGGTCCCGCCGTCGGCGTCCTCGAGCCGGCCGGGGCGCCGCTCGTCGGCGTCGCCGAACGCGCCGGCCTCGTGGCCGAACAGGTCCGCCTCGAGCAGCGCCTCGGAGCGCGCCGCGCAGTTGACGCGCACGAACGGCCGCTCGCGGCGCGGAGACCACTCGTGGAGCGCCTGCGCGACCTGCGCCTTCCCCGAGCCCACCTCGCCCTGCACGAGGACGGCGGCCTTGGTCGGCGCGACGCGGCGGAGCACCTCGACGAGCGCGGTCAGCTCGGGGGCGGAGCCGACGATCGAGGCGCGCGCACGGGCGCGCTCGCGGAGCGCCGCGCGGTCCCGGCGCAGGCGCCGCCGCTCGAGCGCCTTCTCGATCACGATCACCGTCTGCGTCGGATCGAGCGGTCGGACGAGGTAGCTGTCGGCGCCGGCGCGCATCGCCGCGACCGCGGCGTCGAGCCGGTCGAGCGGCGTGGAGACGACGACCGACGCGTCCGAGCGGGAGGCGCGCAGGCGGCCGACCATCGCGGCGCCGTCGCAGCCGGGCAGCGTCGCGTCGGTCAGGACCGCACCCGGACCGAAGGTGGGGACGAGCGCAAGCGCGCCCTCCGCGGTCGACGCCTCGACGGCGTCGAACCCGCGCTCGAACAGGGCGGCACGGAGCGACGCCCCCTCGAGCGGGTTGGCGTCGATGACGAGAATGCGATCGCGAGGCATGAAACCGGTCGAACGCCGTAGCAAGCTCCGTACCCGGGTTTTGCGGGTTTTTTCGTGCAGGAATTGCGGGGACGCGGGGCGCGCTCCCGGCGCCGCGCGAGGGCTCGCCCGTCTTCAACCTCGCGCCACCGCTCACGAATCCACTCGGCGTCGCCCCTCGGATCCGCCCGCTCGGGCGCCGCGCCGCGGCGCACGCCGGGCGGGGGATCACCCGGGCCCGGGAGGTCACCTGCCTCCGCGTCCGGCATCCGCTACGAAGCACCGATGGACCGGACCTGGGCGAGCGGGCGGATCACGGTGGTGCAAGGCGACATCACGCAGCTCGCGGTGGACGCGATCGTGAACGCGGCCAACGCGTCGCTCCTCGGCGGCGGCGGCGTGGACGGCGCGATCCACCGGGCGGCGGGCCCCGGCCTCCTCGAGGAGTGCCGCGCGCTCGGCGGCGCGCGCACCGGCGAGGCGAAGCTCACCGGCGGCCACCGACTTCGGGCGCGCCACGTCATCCACGCGGTCGGGCCGGTGTGGACGGGCGGCGGCGCGGGCGAGGACGCGCTCCTCGCCCGGTGCTACCGCGAGTCGATGCGGCTCGCGGCCGAGCACGGGGTGCGCTCGATCGCGTTCCCGGCCATCTCCACCGGCGCGTACGGCTTCCCGCTCGAGCGCGCCACGCGGATCGCGGTGGCGGAGGTCGTGGCCGCGCTCGCCGCGCCGCTGCCGGAGCGGGTGGTGTTCTGCTGCTTCTCCGCGGCCGACCGCGAGGTGTACGAGCGGGTCCTGGCCGCGGCCGGGACCTGACCCGTGATTCACCCTTCGTGACAGCCCCCTGGTCGGAGATCAATGCGTCCGCGAGGTCGGCGGCGGGGCGTAGTCGGGCGCGGGCAGGGCGCCCTCGCTGCCGGGCGGCTTCGAGAGCGGGTAGCGCGTCGCGTAGTCGCTGAGCGTGAGCCCCACGAGGAGGGCCACGAACACGAGCGAGGTGACGAACACGAGCCGGTTCGCGCCCTGCTGGTCGTACAGGTGCATGAAGAACAGCGCCACGAGCGCCCCCTTCGCGATCGCGATGGCGAGGGCGACGAGGACGTGGAGCGGGCCGGGCAGGTGCACCTTGGCGAGGGCCCAGGTGGAGACGGTGAGGACGAGGAGCACGATCCACACCGCCACGTACCGGCTCACGTGCGAGTGGTGCGGGGCGCCGTGGTGCTCGACGGTCGAGGCGTTGCCGTGGGCGGCCATGAGCGGCTCCTAGACGAGGTAGATGAGCGGGAAGACGAAGATCCAGATGAGGTCGACGAGGTGCCAGTACAGCGCCCCGAGCTCCACGGGCACGTGGTACTCGGCGGCGTAGGCGCCCCGGCCGGCCCGCCAGCCGATCACCGCGAGCACGGTCATGCCGATCACGACGTGGATCGCGTGCAGCCCGGTGATGAGGAAGTAGAGCGCGAAGAAGATCGGGCCGCCCGGCCCCTGCACCGCGTCGCTCGCGTAGTAGCGTCCCGGCAGCTCGCCGGCGTGGAAGTGGTGCGTGTACTCGACCGCCTTGAGGCCGAGGAACGCGAGCGCGAGCAGGATCGAGAGGCCGAACAGGAGGCGCGTGCCTCGCCCGTCGCCGCGCGTCGCCCGCTCGAGCCCCATCGCGACGGTGAACGAGCTCGTGACGAGCACGAGCGTGTTCACGAAGCCGATCCAGGTCTCGAGGCCGCGGCTCGCCTCGCGGAAGGCCTCCGGGTACAGGTACCGGTACACCCCGTACCCGGCGAACAGGGCCGTGAACAGCAGCACCTCCGTGGCGAGGAACAGCCACATGCCGAGCCGCGCGGCGTAGGTCTGCTTCTCGAGGCTCTCGAAGTGGTGCGCGAGGTAGGTCGTGTTAGCTGGCATGCTTCGGCTCGGGCGTCGCGGCCGGCGGAGTCTCGACGCCGGGCAGGTCGTACTCGTGCGGGCCGTGCGTGTAGACCGGCGTCGTCTCGTAGTTCTCCGGCGGCGGCGGCGAAGGGGTGTTCCACTCGAAGCCCCGCGAGTTCCACGGGTTCGCGCCGGCCACCGGGCCCCACTTCAGCGCGACGAGCGTGTAGACGAGCACGATGACGAGCCCCATCGCGAGCACGGACGCGCCCGCCGTCGAGGCGACGTTCAGGGGCCAGAACTTCTCCGGGTAGGAGAAGTAGCGCCGCGGCATCCCCTCGTTGCCGAGCAGGAACTGCGGGATGAAGGTGAAGTTGAACCCGAGGATGATCATGACCGCGGCGACGAGGCCCCAGCCCTCGGGCAGGCGCTTCCCCGCGATCTTCGGGAACCAGTAGTGGAGCGCCGCCAGGAACGCCATGAGCGTCGCGCCGACCATGATGAAGTGGAAGTGCGCGACGATGAAGTAGGTGTCGTGCCAGTGGACGTCGAGCGACACCGTGGCGAGCGCGATGCCCGTCATGCCCCCGAACACCAGGAAGAACAGGAAGCCGACGAAGTAGGCGAACGGCGTGGCGAACAGGATCGACCCCTTGTACAGGGTCGCCGTCCAGTTGAAGACCTTGATGGCCGTGAAGATGCCCACGAACATCGAGAGCACCCCGAACACGCCGCCGTTGAAGGCGGACTGCCCGGACACGAACATGTGGTGGCCCCAGGTGAAGAAGCCGACGAAGGCGATGCCGAGCGAGGAGTAGGCGACGGCCTTGTAGCCGAAGATGTTCTTGCGCGAGAAGGCGCAGACCACCTCGGAGATCACGGCCATGGCGGGCAGCACCATGATGTAGACGGCGGGGTGCGAGTAGAACCAGAAGAAGTGCTGGAAGAGCACCGGGTCGCCGCCGCGCGCCGGATCGAAGATGCCCCAGCCGAACGCGTGCTCCACGGCCACCAGCAGGAGCGACATGCCCAGCACCGGCGTGGCGAGGATCTGGATCACCGAGGTCGCGTAGATCGACCACACGAACAGCGGCAGGCGCGTCCAGGTCAGGCCGGGCGCCCGCATGGTGTGCGTGGTGACGATGAAGTTGAGGCCGGTGAGGATCGACGAGAAGCCCAGGATGAACGCGCCGAGGAGCACCGGCACGACCTTGGTGATCGTGGTGGTGGAGTACGGCGTGTAGAACGTCCAGCCGGTGTCCGCCCCGCCCTGCACCATCCCGAAGAGCGCGATCACCGCGCCGGCGAGGTACACGTAGAAGCTGAGCAGGTTTAGCCTCGGGAACGCCACGTCCTTCGCGCCGATCATGAGCGGCACGAGGAAGTTCCCGAAGCCGCTCGGGATGGCGGGGATCATGAAGAGGAAGATCATGACCACGCCGTGGAGCGTGAACATGCGGTTGTAGGTCTGCGCGCTCATGATCGTCGGGCCGGGCGTGAGCAGCTCGATCCGGATGAGGAGCGCGAAGATCCCGCCGATCGCGAACGCGATCGTGGTGGCGACGAGGAACATCACCCCGATCCGCTTGTGATCCTGGGTGAGCAGCCAGGACCTGAGGCCGGTCTCGGGCGAGTTCAGGTAGTTCCGGGGGTTCCACACCGGGACTTCACTGCGGGCGAGGGATGGATTCATAGACCGGGCCTTCCGACGGACCGGAGCGGACCGCCTGCGTCTTGAGGGTCTTGATGTACTCGACGACCGCCGCGACCTCGGGCGGAGAGAGCTTGCCCTGGTAGGTGGGCATCACGTTCTGGTAGCCGGCGACGATGTCCGCCGCGGGGTCCATCATCGATTTCGTGAGGTAGCCCTCGTCCGCGACGACGCTCTTGCCGTCCTTGAGCTTCTCCTGGCGGAGGTAGAGGTCCACCCAGGTCGGGCCGATGTGCCGCGTGCCGTCCACGCTGTGGCACTTCATGCACCCCTGCTCCGAGGCGATCCGGCGCCCCTCCTCGGCGACGTTGGCGGCGGGCAGCGCCCGCTCCCCCGACGGCCCCGCGTCCTGGGCGACGGCGTTCGCCCCCCGGCGCTGCTCCGCGATCCAGGTGTCGAACTCCTCCTGCGGCATGACGACGAGCTCGCCGAGCATGGCGGAGTGGCCCAGGCCGCAGTACTCGGCGCAGAAGATCTCGTAGCGCCCGGGCTTCTCCGCCTTGAACCACGACTGCGTGTAGCGGCCCGGGAGCGCGTCCATCTTCACCCGCAGCGCGGGGACGTAGAACGAGTGGATCACGTCACGCGAGGTGATGAGGAGCCGCACCGGGCGCCCCACCGGGACGCGCAGCGTGTCGATCGCGTTCGGCCCGCCCGGATAGGCGAACTTCCACATCCACTTCTTGCCCTGGACGTAGACGTCCATCGCGTCCTTGGGCGGGAGCGACAGCTTCGCGTACTGCGGGAAGCCGATCGCGAACCACACGAGGAACAGACCGAGCGGCAGGCCCACGAAGACGACCTCGTGGATCGTGCGCGGGGCGACGTGCGGGGTGAGATCGGTGTCCGCGCGGCGGCGGTACCGGACGAAGAAGAAGATCGCGGTCGCGAACACGCCCGCGGCGGCGATCATCGTGGTGATGATGATGAAGTAGTGGAGCCCGTCGACCTGGCGCGCGTAGTCCGACGCCTGCTCGGGGAGGAACAGCATCCTGCGGAGGAGCTCGTTCATGCCGTGCGCCTCGCCTTGCCCCGGCGCTCGCGCCAGACGAGGCCGCCGATGAGGCCCGACAGCGCGAGGAGCACCGCGAGGCCCCCCGCGCGCACGAAGCCCCACGCGTACGGCTCGTACTTCCGCGACGCGGGGTCGTAGCGGTAACAGGTGAGGAGGAACTTGTCGAAGCTGGTGCCGACCTTCCCGTCCGCCGCCTCCACGACGGCGAGCCGGAAGTCCTTCGCCGGATACTCGATGCCGTACAGGTAGCGCGAGACGGTGCCGTCCGGCCCGAGCACGAAGACCGCGGCGATGTGCGCCCACTCCTTCGTCTGCGGGTCGTACTTGTAGCGGAAGCCCACCGCCTCGGCGAGCTGGCGGGAGGCGGCCTCGGTGCCGACGAGGAAGGGCCACACCGGCTCGGACTCCGCGCGCCCCAGGGACTGGAGGTAGCCGCGGCGCCGCTCCGCCGCCTGCGCCGGCTTCTCCTTCGGGTCGAACGACACCGTCACCGCCTCGTAGTCCTTGCCGAGCACGAGCCCGTTCTCGCGCATGGTCTTGGCCATCCCGGAGAGGATGAGCCCGCAGAGCATGGGGCAGTCGTAGTAGACGAGCGTGAGCACCACGGGGCGGTGGCCACGGAACGCGTCGCCGAGCCGGAAGGGGCGGCCGTTCCCGTCGGTGAGCTCGAGGTCGAGCGGCACGCGGTTCCCGAGCCGCTCGTCGACGCCGACCTCCTCCAGGATCGCGGGGGGCTGGTCGGTCGGCGGACCCTTCGGGTCCGGGCGATTCCAGAACTGCGCCGCGGCGGGGCTCGGCCTCGAGGCGAGCGTGGCCAGCGCGGCGAGCGCGGCGAGCCGGGCGGTGCGCCGGATCATGGCTGCCCTCCCGGCGGCGGCGCCTCGCCCTTCGGCGCCTGCGCGGGCCGGACGCCCTTCGCGACGAGGTCCATCGCGCGGTCGATGGGGATGTGCACCACGCCGCCGTCGCGGTCGACCCAGCCGTACGACCCGAGCTTCTCGAGCCGCCGGGCCCGATCGCGCGTGCCGCGCACCGCGACGTCGAAGATCTGCTGCTCGACCATCCCGATCTTCGACTGGCCGAGCTCGGCGGGGATCGTGGGGGGCGGCTGCTCGCTCTGGCGCAGGCGCAGGTAGCTCACCGCCGCGAGCGAGGCGAAGAAGAAGACGACGAGCGCGCCGACGCCGACCGCGACCACCTTGCCGCTCGAGATCCGGTCCTCCTCCGACCGGACCCCGTGGCCGTGACCGCCCTCGTGCGCGTGGGCGTGCGTGGGATCGATGTGCGGATCGTTCATTGCGGCAGGTACCTCAGCGAGTCCTCGAGGTAGGGGTCGCGCACCGGCACCGGGGAGGCGCCGCGCAGGCGGAAGAGCGTGAACGCGACCGCCGCGCCGCCGACCCCCACGAACGCCGCGAGGTCCCAGAGCGACGGCCGCGGGCCGGCGGGGTCGAGGTGCGGCATGACGAGCCAGTAGAGGTCGACCCAGTGCACGAGGAGCAGCCAGCCCGCCACGAGCGAGAGCGCCCGGGGGGTCCGCTTCAGGTCGCGCGAGAGGAGCAGGAAGAACGGGACGACGAAGTGGAACAGCGCGAGGAAGATCCCCACCCACTTCCACCCGCCGTCGATCCGGAGGATGTACCAGGGCACCTCCTCCGGGACGTTCGCGATCCAGATGAGCATGAACTGGGAGAAGGCCACGTAGGCCCAGAAGGCGGTGAAGGCGAGCAGGAACTTCCCGAGCGAGTGGAAGTGCTCGAGGCTCATGTGGTGCCCGAACGCGGTCGGATCGGGCCGCGAGAGCGTGGCGGCGATGATCGTGACCGCGAAGGCCGCCATGAAGCTGCCGGCGAACCAGTACACGCCGAAGATCGTCGAGAAGAAGCGCGGGTCGAGCGACATCATCCAGTCGAACGACGCGAAGGTGAGCGTCAGCGCGAGGAACGGGAGCGAGCCCGCGCCGAGGCGGCGCTGCCACCGCGTGAGCGTCGCGCCCCCGGCGCTGTCCTGGCGGATCGACCAGCTCCGCAGCAGGTGCGCGACGACGATCCAGAACACGAAGTAGACGGCGGCGCGCCCGAGGAAGAAGCCCGCGTTCAGGTAGGGGAGCTTGTGGTGGACGGCGTGCGCCATCTCCGGCGCCAGCGTCTCCGGCGGCGCCATCCACACGAAGAGGTGCTTCATCCCGAGCGCGATGGGGACGAACAGCACGGCGAAGAGGGGCAGCGCGGCGGGCACGGTCTCGACGAAGCGCCGCAGCACCACCGGCCAGCGCGCGTTCGACGCGTGGAACGCGCCGAGCAGGATGAGCGCGCCGAGCGCGATGCCGAGCCAGTAGACGAACGCGACGAGGTACGCGAAGAGCGCGCGGCGCGGGTCCACGAGGCCGCCCACCGCGGTGAGCGCCAGGCCCGCGACGGCGGCGACGAGGGCTGGGGCCATGAGGCGCCGGCCGCCCTGGTACGGGGTGAGCGTCATCGCCCCTCCTTCTCGAGGCGCTCGCGCGCCTCCGGCGGGACCTGCTCCATGGCGGCGTGCTGGGAGAGCTGGAGGGCGCGCACGTAGGCGACGACCGCCCACCGGTCCTGCACCGAGAGCTCCGCGGCGTACGAGGGCATGAGGCCGAACCCCTCCGAGATGACCTGGTAGATGTAGCCGTCCGCGAGGTCGCGGAACTGGTGCAGCGAGGGCGGCTTCCTGAGCGACATGTTGAGCGCGACCTGACTCTCGCCGTCGCCGAGCACGCCGTGGCAGGTCGCGCAGATCACGTCGAACCGGGCCCGGCCGCGCGCGAGCTGCTCGGCCGTGGCCGCGACGGGCGACACCGCGAGCGGCCGGCCGTCGGGGCCCCGGCCGGTCGCGACGGCGGGCTCGATCGGCGCCCGGTGCGGCACGGTGCCGGGCGGCGGGGTGCGCATGGCGAGGCCGTCCGGGTAGTACTTGCTCGCCTTGTAGGCCTTCACCTTGGGCTGATCCCACATCGGATCGAGCCGCGGGCAGGCGGCGAGCAGGAGGAGCAGGGGGGCGGCGAGGCGCGCGGTCTTCATCTCACTTCGCCTCCGGCACGATCGACACGTTGCGCGCGCCGAACCGGCGCAGCTCCTGCGCGACGGGCTCGGCGTCCTTCCCCTCCACCTCCGCCGAGAGCCACAGGCCGTCGATGGACGCGGAGCGGAACGCCTCCACCTCGAACACCGGGTGGTGCGTGCGCGGGAAGCCGAAGTAGCCGGCGAGGAGCCCGACGAAGATGGCGAGGGAGGCGAAGAGGACGCCGAGCTCGAAGGTGACCGGGATGAACGCGGGCGCGCTGTGCGGCGGGCGGTTGCCCACGTTGAGCGGCCAGTCGTGACCGACCGTGTACCACTGCAGCAGGTAGCCCGTGATGGCGCCGGCGAGGCCGCCCACGAGGGCGACGATCGGCACGGTGGAGCGCTTCAGGCCGAGGGCGTGATCCGCCTCGTGGAGCGGGTACGGAGAGTGGATGTCGAGGCTCTCGTGCCCGTGGGCGCGGAGCGCGCGGGCGGCGTCGTAGAGCGGCTGCTCGCGCTCGAACTCACCGAGGACGTAGGCCTTCATCCTTCCTCCTCCGAGCCGGGGTGGGCGTTGTCGCCGTAGTGCTCGAGCTCGCGGCGGAGCTCCTTCACCTCGAAGAGCGGGATGGCGGGCAGGAACCGGAGGAACAGCAGGAACAGCACGCCGAACATGCAGATGGAGCCGAGGAAGAGGCCCCAGTCCACCCAGGTCGGGTAATACATGCCCCACGACGAGGGGATGAAGTCGCGGTGGAGCGACACGGCGATGATGACGAACCGCTCCGCCCACATGCCGACGTTGACGAGGATGGCGACGAGGAAGAGCACGTACTCGTTCCGCCGCATCGACGGGAACCAGAGGATCTGCGGGGCGACCACGTTGCAGAACATCTGCGCGATGAAGATGCCCCTGTACGGCCCCTGGAACCGGTTCAGGAAGGCGAAGGCCTCGGACGCGCTGCCCGAGTACCAGGCCATGAACCACTCCATCATGTAGCCGTAGAACACCATGAGGCCGGTCGCGAGGATCACCTTCGCCATGTTGTCGAGGTGACGCTCGGTGACGACGTGCTGGTACCCGAGCAGCCGCCGCGCCGGGATCATGAGCGTCAGCACCATCGCGAAGCCGCTGAAGATGGCGCCGGCCACGAAGTAGGGCGGGAAGATGGTGGTGTGCCAGCCCGGCAGCTGCGAGATGGCGAAGTCGAAGGACACGATGGTGTGGACGGAGACGACGAGCGGCGTGGAGAGCCCGGCGAGGAGCAGGTAGCCGATGCGGTAGTGCCGCCAGTGGCGCGCCGAGCCGCGCCAGCCGAAGCTCATGATCCCGTAGACGATGCGGCGCCCGCGGGTCTTCGCGGCGTCGCGCAGGGTCGCGAGATCGGGGATGAGGCCGAGGTACCAGAAGAGGAACGAGACCGTCGCGTAGGTCGAGATCGCGAACACGTCCCAGGGCAGCGCGCTCTTGAAGTTCGGCCAGATCAGGTTCGTGGACGGGTACGGGATGAGCCACCAGAAGAGCCACGGCCGCCCGAGGTGGATGACCGGGTAGACGCCCGCCATCGCCACCGCGAAGAGCGTCATCGCCTCCGCGAAGCGGTTGATGGAGGTGCGCCACTTCTGCTGGAACAGGAGGAGGATCGCGCTGATGAGCGTGCCGGCGTGGCCGATGCCGATCCACCAGACGAAGTTCGTGATGTCGAACGCCCAGGCGACGGGGATGTTGTTGCCCCAGGCGCCGATGCCCACGAACAGGGTCGTGACGAGCGACAGGGTCCAGAACCCGACCCCGCCGAGGAGCGCGAAGAGGAGCAGCAGCCAGCCCTTGCGCGTCGGGCCGAGGACGGGGGAGAGGAGGCTCTCGGTCAGCGCCCGATCGTCCGGGCGGCCCACGAGGACCGGCGCGCCCTCGAGCGCGTGGGCGTCTTGGATCGTCTTCTCGGCGGTGCTCATGCGAGCTCGGGGTTCGGGTTGCGGAGCTTGACGAGGTAGGCGGTGCGCGGCCGGGTGCCCAGCTCGTGGAGCAGGTCGTACCGGCGCGCGTCGGCGTGCTTGCGCGACACGCGCGAGCGCGCGTCGTTGAGGTTGCCGAACACGATCGCCTCCGAGGGGCAGGCCTGGGCGCAGGCCGGCACGACCTCGTCCGGCCCGATCTTCCGCCCGCCCACGCGCGCGTCGATGCGCGCCCGCTGGATGCGCTGGGTGCAGTAGGTGCACTTCTCCATGACGCCGCGGGCCCGCACGGTGACGTCCGGGTTCATCAGCATCTGGAGCGTCGGCGCCATGTCCCCGTGGTAGTCGAGGAAGTTGAAGCGGCGCACCTTGTACGGACAGTTGTTCGAGCAGTACCGCGTGCCGACGCAGCGGTTGTAGACCATCTCGTTCAGGCCCTCGTCCGAGTGGACGGTGGCGTTCACGGGGCAGACGTACTCGCAGGGCGCCATCTCGCAGTGCACGCACGCGAGCGGCTGCGTGACCGACTGTGGATCCTCCGGCGACCCCTCGAAGTAGCGATCGACCCGGATCCAGTGCATCTCGCGGCTGCGGAGCACCTGCTCCTTGCCGACCACCGGGATGTTGTTCTCGGCCTGGCACGCCGCCGTGCACGCCGAGCAGCCGATGCACTTCGACAGGTCGATCGCCATCCCCCAGCGGTAGTCCTTCTCCGAGTAGTCGACCGGCTGGAGGATGGTCGGCGCCTCGCCGCGGTGCTCGTCGAGCTCGGCCTTCGCGCGGGGGAGCTCCTCGTGATCGAGCGCGAGCGCGATGGCGCGCCCCTCCATCGAGAAGTGACCCTGCGTGATGGCGAGCTCGGTCGTCTTGCCGGTCTTCTTCAGCGTGGCGCCGCCGGCGTACCAGGGGGCGTCGCTCGTGCGGAGCGCGTAGGCGTCGAAGCCCGCGCCCTGGCCGACCGCCCCGGCGACCCGCTGGCCGTAGCCCAGCGCGACCGTGACCGCGTCGTCGGCGTGGCCGGGGACGACGAGCACCGGCGCGACCACCGCGCGGCCGCCGCGGGCGAGCTCGACGAGCTCGCCCGACTCGAGCCCGAGCCGCCTGGCGGTCGCGGGCGAGAGGTGGGCGGCGTTCTCCCAGGTGAGCTTGGTGATGGGATCCGGCAGCTCCTGCAGCCAGGCGTTCTCGAGGAAGCGGCCGTCCCAGACCTTGTAGTCGGGCGCGAAGCCGAGCTCGATGCCGCCCGCGGGGGCGGGGAGCTTCCCGAGCGCGTCCGCGACGCGGGCGGGGTCGACCTTCGCTTCCTCCGGGCGGCCGGCGCTCTCCGTGAGGAGGCCGGCCGCGAGCCACTCGTCCCAGGTCCTGTCGAAGGGATCCGGCGGGCGGGGCCGGTTGGTGTCGGCCGGGTTCGAGGCGGCGGCGGGGCCGGAGAGCGGCAGCGGGGCCGGCGGCGCCCCGGAGCGGCTGCGCCAGCCGTCGCGCACGAGGCGCCAGGCGCCGCGCTCGCCCTCGCCGAGGAACGCGGCGAAGAGGTCCACCTCGGTCGTGCTCTCGTGGAGCGGGGAGATCAGCGGCTGCACGACCGTGACGGTGCCGTCCCGCGAGCGGAGATCGCCCCAGGACTCGAGCGGGTGGCTCGCCGCGAGCCGCCAGCTCGCCGCCCGCACCGTCTCGTCGTCGCGGAGCGCGAGGACCATCGAGTTCTTCACCTTGCCGAACACCTTGCGCAGCTCGAGGTCGGCGGGCGCGGTGTGGAGCGGGTTCCAGGCGGTCACGACGAGCGTGTCGACCTTGCCGGCCTGCACCTCGGCGGCGAGCGCGCGGAGCGCATCCGGGCCGGCCTGGGGATCGACCAGCACGGGCGCGCGCCAGCGCACGACGGGCCCGACGTTCCCGAGCGCCTCGTTCATCGCGGCGGCGAGCGCGTGGACCGCCGGCGGCTGCCGCGCACCCGCGACGATGAGCGAGCGCCCGCGGGCGCCGGCGAGATCCTTCGCGACGGCCCTGGCGGCCCGGGCATGCTCGCCCTCGGCGCGCGCGCCGAGCGGCGCGAGTCCCGCCACGCCCGCCTGGGCGAGCTCCGCGGCGACCGCCCGCGCGAACGCCGCGACCTCGGCGCCGCGCATGCGGAACCGGTGGTCGGCCATGCCCCCCGTCACCGAGAAGCGCGGCTCGGCCACGTAGAGCCGGTTCATGCGCTCGCCCTCGCGGCGCGAGGCGAACTCGCGCGCGCTGCGCAGGTGCTCGCCCTCGGTGGCGAGGAAGTCGGAGTCGAGCGACAGGATCACGTCCGCCTTCGCGACCTCGAAGGTGGCGTCGAGCGGGCGGCCGAGCGCGATGGCGGCGCCGGCGCGCTGCGCCGCGTCCCCGCCCGCCGGCGCCCACGTGTCGAAGCGCGCCTTCGGGAAGCGCTCGAGGAGCCGGCGGCGCAGGTCGGCGACGGTCGGCGAGCTCGTCGGGGCGACGAGGAAGCGCAGCCGCGCACCGCCGTCCTTGTCGTGCTCGCGGGCGAGCGCCGCGATCTCCTGGAGGACCGCCGACCACGCGAGCGCGCGGCCGCCGCGCGTGAACCCCGCGAGGCGCGCCGGATCGTAGAGGTCGAGCACCATCGCCTGGGTGATCGCGTCGGTGCCGCCGAGGCTCGCCGGGTGCAGGCGGTTCCCCTCGACCTTGACCGGCCGGCCCTCGAACGCCTGCACGACGAGCCCGACGGCGTAGCCCTCGTCGCTCCGCGCCGTCGCGTAGCCCACGGGGACGCTCGGCGTCACCGCCTCGGGCTTGCGCACGTAGGGCACGAGCTTCTCGCGCGGCGGCTTGCAGGCGAGGCCGGCGAACGCCGCGGAGGCGCCGAGGATCTGGAGGAAGCCGCGCCGGGAGAACCCCGCGGGCGTCTCGGCGGCGCCCTCCGGGAACTCGCCGGGCTCGGCGTCCGCTCGCCCCGCGAGCTCGTCGATGCTCTTCCAGCGGCGCGTCTCGAGCGCCGTCTTCTGACCGTAGATGGGAAGCCCTAGCGATGGCATGTGTAGCAGCTCGTGCGGGGTTTCACGTCGTACTTCTTCGCCAGCTCTTTCCCGAGCGCGACGGGGTCGCCTTCCGGCTGCCACGTCATGTTCGTGACCTCCTCGAGCGGGCGGAGACGCGGGGTGGGATTCCGGTGACAGTCGAGGCACCAGCCCATCGTGAGTGGAGCGACCTGCTCGATCGCCGGCATCAGGTCGACGCGTCCGTGGCACTCGACGCAGCCGACCCCCTTGTTCACGTGGATGGCGTGGTTGAAGTAGACGAAGCCCGGGAGGCGGTGGACCCGCACCCACTCGATCGGCTTGTTGGCGAACCAGCTCGAGCGCACCAGGTCGAGCAGCGGGCTCTTGTTCCAGACCTGCGAGTGGCAGTTGAGGCAGAGCTCGGTGGGCGGGATGCCCGCGCTGGCCGCCTTGTCGACGGTCGTGTGGCAGTAGCGGCAGTCGATGAGGTCGTCCTGCACGTGGTGGCGGTGGTCGAACTGCACCGGCTGGCCCACCTGCTCCGCCTGCCCGGTGCCCGCCGGGATGCGGGCGAACACCATCAACGCGCCCACCGTCCCGGCCGCACCGGCGAAGAGGATCGCGATGACGATGCGGAAGATGCCGTTGGATCTGGGAGAAAAGAGTGCGCTCATCGCATGGCGCGCGGGCCCCTTGGACGTCGTGCAGGTACGACCGGGCCCGCGCTGGGGCGTAAATTGTCTTGGATCAAATATCGACGGAAGGTCTCGGAAGGGGCGAGGGGCTCGGGTTCTTGCCCGGTCGCAAGCCCGCGCGGGACGCGCCGCACCCGCCGGTGCGCGGGCCGTTCCGTGCGGGAGGGACGACGCCCGCTGCCGCCGCCGCGGCGGGCTGCAGGGAGCGGACGGAGGCCGCAGCGACGACGCGGTGCTTGTTCCATCGACCGCTCCGAGTTACGACCCACCCCTCATGGACCCCAAGGACACCGAGCTGCTCGAGCGCGCCCGCGAGGGCGACCGCCGGGCGCTGGAGGCGCTCCTGTCACGGCATCAACGGAGCGTGTATCGCTTCGGGCTGAAGATGTGCCGTGACGAGGAGGACGCAAAGGACGTCTTGCAGGAGACCCTCCTTGCGGTCGCACGAAACGTGAAGGACTTCCGCGGCGCGTCCTCCGTCTCGACCTGGCTCTATACGATCGCGCGGAGCTTCTGCATCAAGAAGCGGCGGCGCTCGAAGTTCGCGCCGGAGCAGGAGGAGTCGCTCGAGGCGCGCGTCTCCGGGGAGGCGGCGCGCCAGGTGGTGGACCCGACGCGCCCGCCCGACGACGCGCTCGCGGGCCGGCAGATCGAGGCCGCGCTCGAGCAGGCCATCGCCGCGCTCGACCCCATGTACCGTGAGGTCCTCGTGCTCCGCGACGTCGAGGGGCTCACCGCCCCCGAGGTCGCCGAGGTCATGGGGCTCAGCGTGGAGGCGGTGAAGAGCCGCCTGCACCGCGCGCGGGTCGCGGTGCGCGAGGCCGTCGCGCCGCTGCTCGGGATCCCCGGCGCCGCCGCCCCGCCCGCCGCGGCAGGCAAGGCCGCCCCCGGCGAGCCCGCCGCGGAGCCCTGCCCGGACATCGTGGAGCTCTTCTCGAAGCACCTCGAGGGCGAGATCAGCGCCACGCTCTGCGCCGACATGGAGCGCCACCTCGCCCGCTGCCCGAGCTGCGACGCGCGCTGCCAGTCGCTCCAGCGGACGCTCGCGCTCTGCAAGGCCGCGCCGCACCCGGAGGTCCCCGCGGCCGTGCAGGCGTCCGTCCGGTCGGCGCTCGAGGAGTTTCTCTCGCTGCAGCGACCGTGATCCGCCGCGTCCGGGGCGCGGCGGATGCGCTCGCGGACCCTGCGGTTTGCCGCCCTCCCCTCCTCACCCCATCTTTGGGGTCGGGAGGTGAGGGGATGCTCGACAAGGGGACACTCTTCGCGGCGGCGCTCGCCGTCGCGAGCCCGGCGCTCGCTCAGTCCGGGACGACGTACCAGCAGCCGTACACGCCGCCGCAGCAGCAGACGCAGCCGCAGCAGCCGCCGGCGCAGCAGCCGGCCCCGCCGCCCGCCCAGCAGCCCGCGACCGGCGGGACCGCGGCGCCGGGGGGCGCCTCGCAGCAGGTGGTGGTGAACCCGCCGAGCGGGCAGTCGGGCGGGACGACCACCACGGTGACGCCGCCCCCGCCGCCGACCTCGACGACAGTGGTGACGCCGCCGGCCTCGCAGCCCGCGACCGAGGTCATCGTGGAGCGGCGCGAGCGGCCGAACCCGATGGCCACGGTCGCCACCGACGCGGCCTACGGAGGCGTCGCGGGCCTCCTCGTCGGCACGGGCGTGTCGCTCGTGAACGAGTGGGACAACTGGCAGCGCGACATGATGATCGGCGCGGGCGTGGGGCTGCTCGTCGGCGCGGCGGTGGGCGCCGTCCACGCGACGTACGACGCGCGCGAGGCGGACCGGCGCGAGCGGCGCGTCGCCGTGCGCGACGGCCTCGGCTCGACCGATCGCGACCCGGTCCTCGAGGCGCCGACCTATGTCGGCTGGGCGGGTCACTTCTAGGCGATAGCGAAGTAGGTGCCGGGGGGACGCGCGTAGGCGTCCCCCCGGCACGGCTGTCCGCGGGGCCCGCCTCGCACTACACTCGCGCCGTGTCGATCTACCGGCTCTCGCGCGAGGTCGCGTTCCCGGATCCGGAGCTCGCCGAGCCCGACGGGCTGCTGGCGGTCGGCGGCGACCTCTCGGCGGAGCGGCTCCTCACCGCCTACGCCACGGGCATCTTCCCGTGGTACGGCGACGACACGCCCATCCTCTGGTGGTCGCCCGACCCGCGTCTCGTGCTGGAGCCGGAGTGGCTGCACGTCTCCGCCTCGCTCGCGCGCACCCTGCGCCGCGGCCGCTACCGCGTCACGGCCGACCGCGCCTTCGAGGACGTGATCCGGCGCTGCGCCGCGCGCGAGCGGCCCGGGCAGTCCGGGACCTGGATCGTGCCGGAGATGGTCGAGGCCTACGTGCGCCTCCACCGGCTCGGCTTCGCCCATTCGTTCGAGGCGTGGGAGGGCGACGGGCTCGCGGGCGGGCTCTACGGCGTCTCGCTGGGCGCGGCCTTCTTCGGCGAGTCGATGTTCGCCGATCGGCCGGACGCCTCGAAGGTCGCGTTCGTCCGCTCGATCGAGTGGCTCGCGTCGTGGGGCGTGCGGCTCGTCGACTGCCAGGTGCGCACCGAGCACCTCTCGCGCTTCGGCGCGCGAGAGATCCCGCGCGCGGACTTCCTCGCGCGGCTGGCGCGGGCGCTCGAGAAGCCCACCCTGCGCGGGCGCTGGGATCTCGAGGCGGCCGCTGGAACCGTCGGCTCGTGAGCGCGGGCCCTCCGCCCCCTATGCGAGCCCCTGATTCCGGAATGCCCGCCAGCCCCTCGGCCCGGCAAGCGTCCGGCCCGTCGCGCCCACGTGGCGCCGCCGCTCCCCTGCCCTTCCCCTCCCCGGAGCGCCCCCTGCGGGGGCGGAGCACCCCCGTGCCGCAGCGCGCGGAGCACGGGAACCGCGCGGCCGCGGGCCCTCCGCCGCGCGCGGTGGGCCCGCGCGGCGGGGAGGCCGTACGCTTAGAATGTGAGGCCATGGCAGAGCGGTCCCGCCCCGGGGGCGACACGGACGTCGTCGTCCCCCGGACGAAGGCGGAGAAGGAGACGAAGCGGCCGTCCCTGTACCGGGTACTCCTGCACAACGACGACTACACCACGCAGGAGTTCGTGGACTGGGTGCTCGTGACGGTGTTCCACCACGATCCCGAGAGCGCGCACCGCATCATGCTGAACGTTCACATGCACGGGGTGGGCGTCGCCGGTATCTATCCATTCGAGATCGCCGAGACGAAGGCGGAGAAGACGATGGAGCTCGCGCGCGAGGCGGAGTACCCGCTCCTCGTGACGGTCGAGCCGGAGTAGCGGAGCAGGCATGGTGACGGTGTCGAAGGAGCTGCAGCAGACGCTTCAGGCCGCGGTCGCGGAGGCGCGACGGAGACGCCACGAGTACGTGACGCTCGAGCACCTCCTGCACGCGATGACGCGCGACAAGGTGGCCTCCGAGGTGCTGCTCGCCTGCGGCGCCGACCTGAAGCTCCTCGAGCGCGAGCTCGAGGAGTACCTCGATCGCACGCTCGAGTCGCTCGGGACGTCGCAGGATCCCGAGCAGACCGCGGCGTTCCAGCGGGTCCTGCAGCGGGCGGCCTGGCACGTGCAGGGCTCCGGGCGCACCGAGCTCAACGCGGGCGACGTGCTCGTGGCGATCACGCGAGAGCGCGGCTCGCACGCTGTGTACCTCCTCGAGAAGCAGGGCGTCCGGCGCCTCGACATCCTCCAGTACATCTCGCACGGCATCGGCAAGGAGGGCGGCGGCGACGACGAGCCGCAGGACGAGGGGGGCGAGGAGTCCGGCGCGCCCCGCACGGTGAAGGATCCGTTCAAGACCTTCACGGTGAACCTCGTCGAGCGCGCGGCGCAGGGGCTCATCGACCCGCTCATCGGTCGCGACTCGGAGATCGAGCGCACCATCCAGGTCCTCTGCCGCCGGCGCAAGAACAACCCGGTGTTCGTGGGCGAGCCGGGCGTGGGCAAGACGGCGATCGTGGAGGGGCTCGCGCTCCGCATCCACGAGAAGAAGGTCCCGTCCGTCCTCGAGAAGGCGGCGATCTACTCGCTCGACATGGGCGCCCTCCTCGCGGGCACCAAGTTCCGCGGCGAGTTCGAGCAGCGGCTGAAGGGCGTCATCGCCGGCGTGAAGAAGACGCCGAACGCGATCCTGTTCATCGACGAGATCCACACCATCGTCGGCGCGGGCGCCACCACCGGCTCGTCCATGGACGCGTCGAACCTCCTGAAGCCCGCGCTCGCCTCCGGCGAGCTGCGCTGCATCGGCTCGACCACCTTCCACGACTACAAGCAGACGTTCGACCGCGACCACGCCCTCGCGCGGCGCTTCCAGAAGATCGAGATCTACGAGCCGAGCGTCGACGACACGATCCGCATCCTCAAGGGCCTGAAGAAGGTCTACGAGGAGCACCACGGCGTCGTGTTCACCCCCCGCTCCCTCCGCGCGGCGGCCGAGCTCTCGGCCAAGCACATCAACGACCGGCAGCTCCCGGACAAGGCCATCGACGTCCTCGACGAGGCCGGCGCGCGCGACCGGATGCGCGCGGAGGCGCGCCGTCGCCACCGCGTCACCGCCCGCGACGTGGAGCGGGTGGTCGCGAAGATCGCCAAGATCCCCGAGCGCACCGTGTCGGCGGACGACGAGACGCAGCTGCGCAACCTGGAGCCCGAGCTCAAGAAGGTCATCTACGGGCAGGACCCGGCGGTGGAGGCGATCGTCTCCGCCATCAAGCTGTCGCGCTCCGGGCTCGGCGCCCCCGAGCGGCCCATCGGCAACTTCCTCTTCTCCGGCCCGACCGGCGTCGGGAAGACCGAGCTCGCGAAGCAGCTCGCGCGGATCCTCGGCGTCGAGTTCCTGCGCTTCGACATGACGGAGTACCAGGAGAAGCACACCGTCTCCCGGCTCATCGGCGCGCCCCCCGGCTACGTCGGGTTCGACCAGGGCGGGCTCCTCACCGACGCGATCCGCAAGACGCCGTACGCGGTCCTGCTCCTCGACGAGATCGAGAAGGCCCACCCGGACATCTACAACCTGCTCCTGCAGGTGATGGATCACGCGACGCTCACCGACAACAACGGCCGCAAGGCCGACTTCCGGCACGTCATCCTCGTGATGACGACGAACGCAGGGGCGCAGGAGCTCTCGGCCCGGCGCGTCGGGTTCGGCTCGGACCTGTCGGAGCCCGGCAACGCGCGGAACGCGATCGAGCGGACCTTCAGCCCGGAGTTCCGCAACCGCCTCGACGCGTGGGTGGCGTTCGACTCCCTGCCGGCGGAGGTGATCGCCCGCGTCGTCGACAAGATGGTGAAGGAGCTCGAGGCGCAGCTCGCCGAGCGCAAGGTGCACGTCGAGCTGAGCCTCGAGGGCCGCGCCTGGCTCGCGGAGCACGGCTTCGACCGCAAGATGGGCGCCCGGCCGATGGCCCGGCTCATCCAGAACGAGGTCAAGAAGCCGCTCGCCGAGAAGATCCTGTTCGGCGAGCTCCACGACGGCGGCACCGTCCGCGTGGAGGTGGAGCCGGACGGCTCGAAGCTCCGCCTCGTGGTGAATGCGGCGGTCGCGGCCCCGCGGGTGCCGGAGCCCGAGCCCGTCTGACCGCGCCGTCCGGCGCTTCGCTCAGGCGGCGCGGCGAGGCGCCGGCAGCGCTGCGGGCTCCTCGCCCGCCGAGCCCAGCCGGAAGAACGCGATCGCCGCCTGCAGCTCGTCGGCGCGGCGCTCCAGGTCCTGCGCGGTGGCCTCGATCTCCTGGGCCGCGCCCGCGGTGTGCTGGACGCCGGAGCTCAGCCCCTGCACGGCTCCGCTGATCTGCGCGGCGCCCGTCGCGAGCGCGCGCGTGGCAGCGGCCATGTCGCGGACCTGCTCGGCGCTCTTTCGGATGTCCGCCACGAGCCGGCCGAGCACCGCCCCCGCCCGCTCCGCGACCGCCACGGTCGAGTCCGAGAGCTCGCCGATCTCCTGCGCCGCGCCGCGGCTCCGCTCGGCGAGGGAGCGCACCTCGGAGGCCACCACCGCGAATCCCCTGCCGTGCTCGCCGGCGCGGGCGGCCTCGATGGCGGCGTTCAGCGCGAGGAGGTTCGTCTGGTAGGCGATCTCCTCCACGATCCCGGTCTTCTCCGCGATCTGCCGCATGGCGGCCACGGCCTCGGTGACGGCGCGTCCGCCCTCCTCCGCCGACGCAGCCGACGCGAGCGCCGAGCGCTCCGCCGCGTCGGCGTCCCGCGCGGTGGCGACGATCGTCGCCGAGATCTCCTCGACGCTGGCCGCCGCCTCCTCCGCCGCGGCGGCCTGCTCGGAGGTCGTCCGGGCGATGAGCTCCGCGCCCCCCCGCAGCTTCTCGCTGCCCGACGCCACGCCGTCCGCCGCGTCGCGGACCTGCCCGACCGCGCCGCGCAGCTGGCCGACGGTGTCGCGCATGGCCGAGAGCACCTGCCCCGCCTCGTCCAGGGCGCGCGCCTCGATCCGGATCGAGAGGTCGCCCGCGGCCATCCGGGCGGACGCGGCGGCCGCCTCGCGCAGCGCGAACAGGCTGCGCCGCAGCGAGCCGTACAGCAGCGCCCCGGCGACCACCATCATCGCGGCGATGAGGGCCATCGTCGTCCAGCCGTCGCGCACCGACGCGGCGTGGAGCGCGGTCGCGTCGCGGAAGAAGAAGAGGACCCCGGCGACCTCCCCGCTCGCGTCCCGCAGCGGACCGATCCCGGCCACGTACCACGCGTCGCCGCGCCGGAAGAGCCGCGCGACCGGGGCCTCGAGCCCGCCGGCGAGCCCCACCGCGCCGCCGAGCTCGTGCGCGAGCGCCCGGTCGGTCGCCTCGAGCAGCTGGAACTCGCCGACGACCTCCTTCGTCGGCTCCGCCCCCTTGGCGCGCAGGTAGTCGGTGCGCAGGAACAGCGCGGCGTCCTCGCCGGTGACCGCCTTCGTCTGGGCGAAGAGGTGGTCGATCTCCTCGGCCACCTCGAGGTACCCGAGCGGCGCGCCGCCGAGCGACACCGGCCGGACGCTCCGCAGCGAGAAGAAGTTCTTGCCGAGCTCGATGCCGTGCGCGTTCCGGCCGGTCTTCGCGGCGGCGAGGAAGGTCGCGCGCTTGAGGACGTCGTCCCGCTGCTCGGGCTTGTGGGCGCGCAGGAAGACGCGCCCGTCCGGATCGATGAAGTACATGTGCGTGATCGCGTTCGTCGCCTTCAGCTCGGCGAACAGCGGGGCGGCCGCGGCGAGGAGCCCGTCGCGATCGTGGGTGGCGAACGGCGCGAGGAGGCGCTCCTGGTGCGCGAGCACGGTGAGCGCGCGCGAGAGCCCCTCCGCGTCGGCGGCGACCGCGGCGTCGAACGCCGCCACGTCGGCCAGCATCTCTCCGGAGGCGGCGTCGAGGAGCTGGCGCTCCCGCGCCGATCGCGTGACGAGGGCGGCGAGAGCGATGGTGAGAGAGAGCACCGCGGCGAGCGAGACGAGGAACCTGTTCCTGAGCGATGCGGTGCGCACGGCGAGCGACCTCCAGTGGGGGGCGCACCGAGTTTCGCATCCCGGAGGGGGTGTGCAAACTCCGATCGGCCCCCGTCGGCGAGCGACATGGCCGCGACCCGGGATTTGCCTGTAGAGCCGATATCGCTCGCATGTGCGTTGACGTAGGGTGAACGAACCCTCGGCCCCGACTCGCCCCGCCACCCCCCCCGATCCCGGGCGCAGTCGCGTCGGCCCCTTCCCTCGGGTACAACCCCGCGCGTGCAGCGGCTCCCCATCGACGACATCCTGGCGGACGCGGTCGCGGCGCTCCGCGCCGGGCCGTCCCTCGTCATCGAGGCGCCGCCGGGCGCGGGCAAGACGACCCGGGTCCCCCCCGCGATCCACGCCGCCGGGCTCGCGGGCAAGGGCGAGGTCGTGGTGCTCGAGCCGCGGCGGCTCGCGGCGCGGCTCGCGGCACGGCGGGTCGCGGAGGAGCGGGGCGAGCGCGCCGGCGAGACGGTCGGCTACCAGGTGCGGTTCGAGGAGGTGGCGGGCCCGAGCACGCGCATCCGCTTCGTGACCGAGGGGCTCCTCACGCGCCGGCTCCTCGCCGAGCCGTCGCTGCCCGGCGTCGGGGTGGTGGTCCTCGACGAGCTCCACGAGCGTCATCTCCAGGGCGACCTCGCGCTCGCCCTGCTCCGCCGCCTGCAGCGGACCTCGCGGCCCGATCTGAAGCTCGTCGCGATGTCGGCGACGCTCGACGCCGGACCGGTGGCCCGGTTCCTGGGCGCCGCCTCGCTCCGCTCGGAGGGCCGGCGCTTCGAGGTCGCCGTCGAGTACCTCTCCCCCGAGGAGGCGGCCCGGCCGGACGTCCGGCTCGAGGACGCGGTCGCGCGCGCCGTGCGCCGGCTTCACCGCGAGGGGATCGACCGCGACGTGCTCGTCTTCCTCCCGGGGGCCGCGGAGATCCGGCGGGCGCGGGAGGCGCTCGCGGCGTGGGCAGCGACCGCGGAGGTGGACCTCCTGCCCTTGCACGGCGATCTGCCGCCCGAGGAGCAGGACCGGGCCGTGCGGCCCGGGCCGCGCCGGAAGGTGATCCTCTCGACGAACGTCGCCGAGACCTCCGTCACCCTGGAAGGAGTGGTGGCCGTGGTGGACTCGGGGCTCGCGCGCGTCGCGTCGCACTCCCCGTGGTCGGGGCTCCCGACCCTCGAGCTCCGCAAGATCAGCCGGGCCTCCGCCGCACAGCGCGCCGGCCGCGCCGGCCGCACCCGGCCCGGGCGCGCGCTCCGCCTCTACACGCGCCACGATCACGACGCCCGCCCCGGGTTCGAGGTGCCGGAGATCCTCCGCGAGGACCTGTCGGAGACGCTCCTCGCCCTGGCCGCCCTCGACGCCGCCGAGGGGCTCGAGTGGTTCGAGCCGCCGCCTCCGGCCGCGTGGGAGGCCGCGCGCGGGCTGCTCGTCCGGCTGGGCGCCATCGACCCGCGCGGCGCCATCTCCGAGGCCGGTCGGCGCATGCTCCGCCTGCCCGTCCACCCCCGCCAGGCGCGGCTCGCGATCGAGGCGGCCGCGCGCGGCGCCCCCGACGCCGGCGCGCTCCTCGCCGCCCTCCTGGGCGAGCGCGACGTGCGCGATCGCCGCGCGCTCGCGGGCGGAGCGCTCCCGCCGACCGGCCCTTCCGACCTGCTCGAGCTCGCGCAGGCGTTCGAGGAGGCCGCGCGCGCGCGCTTCGCGCCGGAGCGGCTCCGGCGCATGGGGCTCGAGCCGGGCGCGGTGCAGGCCGTCGAGCGGAGCCGGAGGCAGCTGCAGCGGCTGCTGAGGTCGATCGGGCCGCCCTCGACGTCGTCCCCGTCCCCGGCCGCGCCCTCCTCCCCGCTCGCCGGCACCACCTCCGAGGAGCACGCGCTGCTCCTCGCCACCCTCGCCGCCTATCCGGATCGCGTCGCGCGGCGGCGCGCGCCGGGGTCGGACGAGGTGGTCCTCGTCGGCGGTGGCAGCGCGCGGCTCGACCCCGCGAGCGTGGTGCGCGAGGCGCCGCTCCTCGTGGCGGTCGACGCGGAGGAGCGCCGCGGCGATCGCCGCCCGCCGGGCGCCCGCGCCGCCGAGGCGCGGGTGCGCGTCGCGAGCGCCGTGACCGACGAGATGCTGCTCGATCTGTTCCCTGCGGCGCTCCGCTACGAGGACGCCGTCGGATGGAACGGCGCCGCCGAGCGTGTGGAGGCGACCGAGCGGCTCGTGTACGAGGACCTGGTGCTGGAGGAGGTCCGCGCGCCGAAGGCGGATCCGGAGAAGGTCGCCGCGCTCCTCGCCGAGGAGGCGCTGGCCCGCGGGCCGAGCGCGTTCGCGCCGGAGGGCGCCGTGGACCGGCTCGTCGCGCGCCTCGCCTTCGCGGCGCGGCACGCGCCGGACGCGGGCCTCTCGCCGCCCTCCGACGAGGAGCTCGCCGCGGCGCTCCGCGACCTGTGCGCCGGGCGGCGGAGCTTCGCGGAGCTGCGCGAGGCGGACCTGCCCGGCGCGATCCTCGCCCGCCAGGACCCGAGGGCCCGCGCCGCGCTGGAGCGGCTCGCGCCCGAGCGGCTGACGCTGCCCGGCGGGCGCAGCACCCGCGTCCACTACGAGGCCGGCAAGCCGCCCTGGATCGAGAGCCGCCTGCAGGACTTCTTCGGCCTCGCGCAGGGCCCGGCGCTCGCCGGCGGGAAGGTGCCGCTCGTCCTGCATCTGCTCGCCCCGAACCAGCGCGCCGTGCAGGTGACGACCGACCTCGCCGGCTTCTGGGAGCGGCATTACCCGTCGATCCGACGCGAGCTCGCCCGGCGCTACCCGCGCCACGCGTGGCCGGAGGATCCGCGCCACGCCTCGCCGCCGCCGGCGCGGAGGTAGCGGGCGCCTCGAGCGCGGCCTCGGCGGGCGGCGGGCGGAACCTCCGGGGCTTGGCCGGGCCTCCTCGCGTTGCGAGCTTCGGATCCGTGGCCTCACGCACGAAGGTCCAGCCCTATCGCGCACAGCTCGCGCAGCTCGTGGACGAGGCGCCCGAGGGCGCCGCCTGGGTCCACGAGATCAAGTACGACGGCTACCGGATCGGCTGCGCGATCGAGGACGGCGCCGTCACGCTCTGGAGCCGCAACGGCAAGGACTGGACGGCCCAGTTCCCGGAGGTCGCCGCCGCCGCGCGGAAGCTGAAGGTCCGCTCGGCGCTCCTCGACGGGGAGGTCGCCGCCGTACTGCCCGACGGGCGCACGAGCTTCCAGGCGCTGCAGAACGCCTTCGGCGCGGGGCGGCGCGAGCTCCTCTACTTCGTCTTCGACCTCCTCCACCTCGATGGGCAGGATCTGGCCGAGCGCCCGCTCCTCGAGCGCAAGGCCGTCCTCGCGCGGCTCGTCGGCGAGGGCGCCGGGATCATCCGCTACGCACAGCATTTCTCCGGGAGCGGCCGCGACGTCCACCGGGAGGCGTGCCGGCTCGGCCTCGAGGGCATCGTCTCCAAGCGGATCGACCGCCCCTACCGTCCCGGGAGGAACGCCACCTGGGTCAAGGCGAAGTGCGTGCTCCGGCAGGAGCTCGTCGTCGGCGGCTTCACCGATCCCGAGGGGGCGGCCCGCGACGCCATCGGCGCGCTGCTCGTCGGCTACCCGGAGGGCGGCGCGCTGCGCTTCGCCGGGAAGGTCGGGACGGGGTGGACGAACGAGGGCGCCCGCGCCCTGCGGGAGCGGCTCGCGCCGCTCTCACGGCAGGAGTCCCCGTTCACGCCGCCGCCCGCCGGCGGGCTGGGCCGCAGCGCGCACTGGGTCCGGCCCGAGCTCGTCTGCGAGGTCGCGTTCACCGAGTGGACGCACGACGGCAAGATCCGCCACCCGTCGTTCCAGGGGCTCCGGGAGGACAAGCGACCGGAGGACGTCGTGCGCGAGCGGCCGGGGGCGACCCCGACCTCGTCCCCGAACGATTCCCCCACTGCGAGCTCGACCCCTGGCCGCTCGGCCTCCTCGACCCGAAAGTCGACCCCGGGCCCGCGCCGGCGCCGGCGCTCAACCGGCCCGCGAGCGACTCCCGCCGGGCGTTCCCGAATCGCGCGCCGCCGTTAGATTGCCGACATGGGACGCGTCCGCGTCGGCACGAGCGGGTACCAGTATCGCCACTGGCGCGGCGTCCTCTATCCGGAGGGGCTGCCCCAGCGCGAGTGGCTCCCGCACTACGCCCGGTTCTTCGACACGGTCGAGATGAACGCGACGTTCTACCGGCTCCCGACGCCGGAGGCGGTCGAGCGGTGGCGCTCGGTGGTGCCGCGCGGGTTCACCTTCGCGGTGAAGGGCAGCCGCTACCTCACGCACCTCAAGCGGCTGCTCGACGCCGAGACCGGGCTGGAGCGCTTCTACGCGCCGGTGTCGCGGTTCGGCCGGAAGCTCGGGCCGGTGCTCTGGCAGCTTCCCCCGCACATGAAGCCCGACCTTCCCCGCCTCGATCGGTTCCTCGGACGGGTCCCCGCCGGCCCCCACGTCGTCGAGTTCCGGAACGAGGGCTGGTACTCGGAGGAGACGTGTGACGTGCTCGATCGTCACGGCGCCGCCTTCTGCGAGCACGACCAGATCAGGCGCCCGCCCCCCCGCCTCACGGGACGCTTCCGCTACGTGCGCTTCCACGGCACGACCGGGCGCTACTCGGGGCGATACGGGGTGGAGGCGCTCCGGCCGTTCGCGGCCGAGCTCCTCGCGTGGACGGAGAGCGGCGGCGACGCTTTCGTCTACTTCAACAACGACCTCGGCGGGCACGCCGTGCACGACGCCCTCACGCTCCTCGCCCTCGTGGGCGAGGAGCGCCCGGCGCTCGGCGCGTCGCCGTGACGCCCGTGCCCGGCGCGAGCCCCCGCCCCGGCGCCGAGCCGCCCGCTCGCCCGCAGCACGTGCGAACGCAGCGCGGCGTGCTCCCCCACGCGTGAGCGGGCGCGCGAGCGCGCCCGCGATATGGCTGCGACCATCCGGCACGCCGTCACTCACCGTGTGCCAGGGAGGTTCACCATGAGGAAGCGGATGGCAGCCGCCGTACTCTCGCTGGCGATCGCGATCCCCGCAGCGGCGGAGGGCGAGCGAGCCGCCGCGGCGCCGGATCTCGAGAAGCGCGTGGGGGAGCTCGAGGCGGCGTTCAACGCCCACGACGCGAACGCCCTGGCCGCGTTCTTCGCGCCGGACGGCACCTTCGTCAACCCGCGCGGTCAGCGCGCGTTCGGGCGGGAACAGGTGCTCGAGCGGTTCCGCGAGGATCTCGCCGGGCCGCTCAAGGGCTCGAAGCACCGCATCCGCATCGAGCGCGTCCGGACGCTCGGAGAGGCCGTGCTGCTCGACCTCGATCAGGACGTCACGGGGCCGAACCTCCCGGCCGCCGCTCCCCGTCCCGCCCACCCCCACGCCTCCGTCCTCATGAAGAAGGACGACTCCGGGCAGTGGATGGTGCTCGACGCGCGCGTCTACTTCTTCCTGCCCGGCGGACGACCCGGCGCCGCGCCCCCGGCCGCCCGCGGCGGTGCGAGAACGGGAGCCGGGCAGCGCTGAGCACGGCGGGCGATCCTCGCCCCTCTCGAGGGCTCCGGGGACGCCCGGCCGCCGACCCGTCCCGCCTCAGATCTCGAGCAGGATCCGCTCGGGATCCTCGATGGCGTTCTTCACCGCGATGAGGAACTGCACCGCCTCGCGTCCGTCGACGATGCGGTGGTCGTACGAGAGGGCGACGTACATCATCGGCCGCGCGACGATCGCGTCCCCCTCGACCACCGCGCGCTTCTCGATCTTGTGGAGCCCGAGGATCCCGGACTGCGGCGGGTTCAGGATGGGCGTCGAGAGCAGCGAGCCGTAGATGCCGCCGTTCGAGATCGTGAACGTACCGCCGGCGAGGTCGTCCATCGTGATGCGGTTGTCCCGCGCCTTCCTGGCGAGCTCGCCGATCGTCTTCTCCACGTCGGCGAAGGAGAGCGCGTCCGCGTCGCGCACGATGGGGACCACGAGCCCCTTGCCGCCGCCGACCGCCACCCCGATGTCGTAGTGGTCCTTGTAGACGATGTCGGTGCCGCGCACCTCCGCGTTCACCACCGGGAACGCGCGCAGCCCCTCGACCGCCGCCTTCACGAAGAAGGACATGAAGCCGAGCTTCACGCCGTGCTTCGCGAGGAACGTCTCCCCGTGCCGCTCGCGCAGCGCGAGCACGCGCGACATGTCGATCTCGTTGAAGGTGGTGAGGATCGCGGCGGTCTGCTGGGCCTCCACGAGCCGGCGAGCGACCGTGCGCCGGAGCGACGTCATCGCCACGACGCGCTCCCGGGCGGTCGCGCCGTCCTTGGGGGCCGGCGCGGGCGCGGGCGCGGGACCGCGCGCCGCCGCCGGCCGCTCGAGGGCGCGCACCACGTCCTCCTTGCGCACCTGGCCTCCGGGGCCCGAGCCCGCCACGGCGCCCAGCTCGAGCCCGTGCTCGGCGAGGAGCCGCCGCGCGCTCGGCGGGGCCCGGCGCGCACCCGCGGAGGGTGCGGGGGCCGGCGGCGCGGAACGCACGGTCGGTGGGGCCGCTGCAGGCGGAGCCGGAGCAGGGGGCGGAGGCTCGGCCCGCGCCACGGGGACGACGCCACCCGGCGTGGGGCCCGAGCCGAGCGGGGACGTCGCGGCCGCCTCGCCGGCGGCGCCCTCCTCGAGCTCCGCGATGGCCTCCCCCACCGCGACGGTGTCGCCGGTGCGCTTCAGCACCCGCTTCAGGACGCCCGCGGCGGGCGCCGGGACCGCCACCGTGGCCTTCTCGCTCTCGACCTCGACGAGCGGCTCGTCCACCTGGACGCGCTCGCCTTCGTTCTTGAGCCACGCGCCGATGGTGGCCTGCGTCACCGACTCTCCGAGAGACGGGACCTTCAGCTGGATGGACATGATCTTCAGCGCTCCTGGGCGGCCGCGCGCTCCGCGCGGATCCGCGAGACGGGCTCTCCGAGGGCCTCGCGCACGAGCTGCTCCTGCTCGAGCCGGTGGCGCGTCGCCGACCCGGCCGCCGGGCTCGCCGACGGTCCGCGCGAGACGAGCGCGATCCGCGACGGGAGCCGCGGCGCGAGGTGGGCGTTCACGTAGTCCCACGCGCCCATGTTCGACGGCTCCTCCTGCGACCAGACGATCTCGACCCCCGGGCGGAAGCGCGCGATGGCGGTCCGCACCGACTCCACGTCGAGCGGGTAGAGCTGCTCGAGTCGTACGATCGCCGCGTGCCGCGCACCCTGAGCCTCCCGCGCGGCGGCGAGGTCGTAGTAGAGCTTGCCCGAGCACAGGACGACCCGCGTCGTCTCCGTTGGGTCGACCCACTCGTCGTCGATCACGGGGCGGAAGCGCTCCTGCGCGAGCTGATCGAGCGGCGACACGACCTTCGGGTGCCTGAGGAGGCTCTTCGGCGACATCACCACGAGCGGCTTGCGGTACGGCGAGCGCACCTGGCGGCGCAGCGCGTGGAAGTACTGGGCGGGGGTGGTGAGGTTCACCACGCGCCAGTTGTCGTCCACGGACAGCTCGAGGAAGCGCTCGAGCCGCGCGGACGAGTGCTCCGGACCCTGCCCCTCCATGCCGTGAGGCAGGAGCAGCGCGAGCCCGGAGAGCCGGTTCCACTTGGCCTCTCCGGAGGAGAGGAACTGGTCGATGATGACCTGCGCCGCGTTCACGAAGTCGCCGAACTGCGCCTCCCAGACGGTGAGCGCGTCCGGCATCTCGAGGCTGTAGCCGTACTCGAACCCGAGCGCGCCCGCCTCCGAGAGCAGGCTGTCGCGGATCTCGACCGGACCCTGGCCGCTCCGCAGATGGGCGAGCGGCGAGTACGGGATGCCCGACTCGTGGTCGTAGAGCACCGCGTGCCGGTGGCTGAAGGTTCCGCGCCGCGTGTCCTGGCCGGAGAGCCGGATGCGCGTGCCCTCCCACGCGAGCGTGCCGAGCGCGAGCTCCTCCGCCATCGCCCAGTCCACCGGCTTCTCGCCGCGCACCATCTGGGCGCGCGCCTCGAGCACCTTCGCGAGCTTCGGGTGAACGCGGAAGCCGCGCGGGACCTCGACGAGCAGGTCGCCCACCCTCCGCAAGACGTCCGGCGCGACGCCGGTCTGCGGCTCCTCGCGGCCCACCGCCCCGCCGCGGATGTCCTTCCAGAACCCGGTCATCGGCGGGGCGCCCGCCTGGACCGCGATCTTCGCCGAGTCGTGGTACGCCTCCTCGAGCCGCGCGCGGTAGCGCGCGACCATCTGCTCGAGCTCGCCGGCCGCGAGCGTCCCCTCCTTCACGAGCGCCTGCGCGTAGAGCGCCTTCAGGGTCGGCTTGCGCGCGATGGCCCGGTACATGACGGGCTGGGTGAACGCCGGCTCGTCCCCCTCGTTGTGGCCGTGCCGCCGGTAGGTCCACAGGTCGATCACCACGTCCCGGTGGAAGCGCTGGCGGAAGTCGACGGCGATCAGCACCGCCTGGGCGACCGCCTCCATGTCCTCGCCGTTCACGTGGATGATGGGGATCTGCAGCATGCGCGCGGGGCCGGTGCTGTAGGTCGTCGAGCGCGCGTCGCGGGGCGAGGTCGTGAAGCCGACCTGGTTGTTCACGATGACGTGGATCGTGCCGCCCACCGTGTACGCCTCGAGCTCCGACATCTGGAGCGACTCGGCGACGACGCCCTGGGCCGCGAACGCCGCGTCGCCGTGGACGAGGATGGGCAGCGAGCGCTGGCGCCCGGTGTCGCTGTAGCGATCCTGCTTCGCGCGCACCCGCCCCTGCACCACCGTGTCGATCCACTCGAGGTGGCTCGGGTTGAACGCGAGCGACAGGTGCACGAGGACGCCCTCGGCGCTCTCGCGGTCCGAGGAGTAGCCGAGGTGGTACTTCACGTCGCCCCCGCCGGCGTTCACGATGGCTGCGTCGCGGAACTCGGCGAAGATGTCGCGGAGCGGCTTGCCGACCACGTTGGCGAGCACGTTGAGCCGCCCGCGGTGCGCCATGCCGATGACGACGTTGCGCACCCCGTGGCCGATGGCCCGATCCACCGCGAGCTCGAAGAGCGGCAGGAGCCCCTCGGCGCCCTCCACGCTGAAGCGCTTCGCGCCGAGGAACTTCGTCCCGAGGTACTGCTCGAGCGTCTCCGCCTCGACGAGCTTCTCGAGCAGCCGCTTCTTCACCCCAGCGTCGAGCGACACGCGGTTGCGCGTGCGCTCCATCCGCTGCTCGAGCCAGCCGCGCAGGTCGGCGTCGTGCATGTGCGCGAGCTCGACGCCGATCGTCCGGCAGTAGGTCTCCTCCAGCCTCGCCACGAGCTGGCGGAGCGTGTCGCCGCGGTGCCCCTCCGGGTCCGCCGCGGGCCGGTCGAGGTCCGCCTCGGAGAGCCCGAACGCCGCGAGCGAGAAGCGTTCCGCGCGGCGGGTGAGCGCCAGGGGATCGAGGTCGGCCCGCAGGTGGCCGTACTCGCGGTACGCGGTGACGAGCCGGTCCACCCGCGCCTGGAACGCGGCGTCCGCCGATGCGGTCGCCGCAGCAGCAGGGGCGGCGTGCGCGGCCCCGTTCGGCCGCCGAGGCGCGAACGCCTCCGGCGCCGGCTCGCTGCCCGGGGAGGCCGGCAGCGCCTCGAAGTACCTGCGCCAGCGCTCGTCCACCGCGCTGGGCTCGGCGAGCCACTCGTAGTACAGCTTCTCGACGAAGCTCAGGTTGTTGGCGCTCGGCGCCGGGACGGGAAGATCGGTCTCGGGTGATGACATGTCGCGACATAACTTAACTGGCCGACCGAACGCCGCCTCGTGGAACGGTGCCGCAACGAGCTTCCCCGGTGATCTCGCCCCCTCTGCTGATCTGGCGCACCCCGTCCGGTGAGCGCCGGGCCGCGTGGCTCTCGCAGCTCGTGCCTGCGCCGGCGCGGGCGGGCGCCGCCGACGACCGCACCACCGCCGCGGCCGCCGTCGCGCGCGCCAGCAGCGGGGAGGCCCTCGTGTACGAGGGCGATTATCACAATGCGCGACAGCTCCTCACCGCCATGGCGCGGCGGCTCGCCCGCCCCGACCAGGCCCCCTCCGGCGCCAGACGGCGCGGCCGCCCTGCGCCCGGCGCCCGGCGGCCCGCACTCCCGCTCACTCCCCCCACCCAGGACCTTGCGTCGGAGTTCCGGCGGGAGCGCGCGCTGAAGCGGCTCGAGCACGAGGTGCTCACCCGCCTCGTCGTACCGGTCGAGGCGGGCTGGCGCGTCGCGCTCCCCCGGGCGCCGGACGTGGCCTCCGCCTGCGAGGAGGCCCTCGGCCCCATGCCGCAGGGGCCCGGGCTCCTGCCGCTGCGGGAGCTGCTCGGGATCGTCGGGGCGCACGAGTGGCGGCGGCGCGGCGTCGAGGTGCGGGCCCTCGGCGCGCGCGTCCACCCGCGCTACGGCGTCTACGCTCCGGTGCGCGCCGAGTACGTGGACCTCGTCGCCGCCGCGGCCGCCGAGTGGCCGGTCGCGGGGAAGCGGGCCTACGACGTCGGCACCGGCACGGGCGTGCTGGCGCTCGTCCTCGCCCGCGCCGGCGCGCGGGTCGTCGCGACCGACGTCGAGCCCGCCGCGGTCGCGTGCGCCCGCGAGAACGCGGCGCGGCTCGGGCTCGCGGATCGCGTCGAGGTGGTGCAGGCGGATCTCTTCCCCGAGGACGGCGCGCCGGTCGAGCTCGTCGTCTCGAATCCGCCCTGGCTGCCCGCCGAGGCGGCCTCGCCCCTGGAGCGCGCGGTGTACGACCCCGGCGGCAGGTTCCTCGACCGGCTCCTCCGCACGCTGCCCGCGCGGCTCGCGCCGGGCGGCGAGGCCTGGATCGTCATCTCGGATCTCGCCGAGCGGCTCGGGCTCCGGCCCCCCGGCGCCGTCGAGGCGCTCGCCGTCGCCGCGGGGCTCGTGGTCCGCGACGTGCGCGAGACGCGCCCGGCGCATCCGCGGGTCCAGGATCGCGAGGACCCGCTCCACGCCGCGCGCGCGGCGGAGCGGACCCGCCTCTACCGGCTCGGCGCGGCGCCCCCGGGCTGAGCCCGGGTGGGCCGCGCGCCGCCCGTCAGGATGCCGGGTCGCGGCAGCGCGAGCGGCGGGGCGCGCAGCGCGAGGGGCTGCGGCCGCGCGGGCGTGGCGGCGAACGCGCGGAGCACACCCTCCACCGGCCGCCGCGGGGGAGCGCGCACCTCGAGGCCATAGCCGAGCCTGAACATGATCTGGGGCGCGCCGCGCTCCCCGATCGCCTCGCGCAGCCGGTGGCGCAGGTCGGGGAGCTCGATGACCTGGGAGAAGTACGACGCGTAGAGCCCGGCGCAGGTGGCGCGGAGCAGCACGCGCTGCAGCGCCTCGCCGGCGGCGATCCAGCCGGCCTCCGCGTCGTCCGGCGTGGACAGGACGAGCAGGGCCTTCGTCCCGATCGCCCGGCGCCGGTCGCGGTCCGCCTCCGCGCGGCCGGTCCCCGCGAAGCGCACGGCGAGCGGGTGCACGAAGGCGGCGGCGTCGCTCATGCCGTAGGAGTAGCCCGGCAGGCCGTCCTGGCGGCTCGACGAGTTGGAGCGCGTCCAGGCGGCGAGCTCGGCCCGGAACCTGCCGCTCGCCCACTGGAGCCGGTCGCCCTCGGCCACGATCTCCGACACCGCTCGCCGCTCGCGCTCCTCGACGACCCGCAGGGACACGTGCTCCCGGCGCGCCTCGCGGAGCAGCGCCGTGAGGAGGCCGTCCGGTGGCTCGCGGCCGTCGAGCGGGAGCCGGTTCGTGCGCCGCAGCGGGATGGCGCGGAACATGGCCTCGGCCTCCGGCGTGGACGCCCAGCGCTCCTCGAGCCGCACCCGCGCGACGAGGCCGTCCGCGCGATGGGCGGGCATGGTCTCGACCGACAGGGTGTGGCCGAAGTGCTGGGCGGCGACGCGCAGGTTCACGAGCGCCGCGCCGCACGCCATGAGGAGCTGCCGGCCATCGGGGTCTGCGGCGGGGAGCGCGCGCGAGGCGTCTGCGAAGACTCGGACCTCGTCCCCCTCGATCTCGAAGATCCAGGGCTGGGTGTTGTGGCGCGACGGCGCGAGCACCGCGTAGCGGAGCAGTGACCGCAGGCGATCCGCGGCCCCGTCGCCCTCGCGGAACCCTCCCTCCGCGGGGTGCCCCGCGTGCTCCCTGCGCATTTGACGCTCCGCGTCAGCCCGGAGCCGGGCTGGTGATACTGTGGCTATGCCCGCGCCCTGCCCCGCGCGAGTCCCCTGCCGGGCGACTCCGCCGGCGGTACGCCCGCGCCGCGCCGGATCGCGTGGTAGACCACCCGAGGAGGCCCGATCCTGAACGACATCCTCGTCGAGCTCGCCATCGTCCTCGCCCTCGTGCTGGCGAACGGCGTCTTCTCCGGCGCCGAGATCGCGGTGCTCTCGATCCGAAGGACGCGGCTCGCCCAGCTCGTCGAGGAGGGCAGCGCGGCCGCGCGCGCGGTGAGGAAGCTGCGCGACCGGCCGGAGCAGTTCCTCGCGACGGTGCAGGTCGGCATCACGGTCATCGGCGCCACCGCGGCCGCGTTCGGCGGCGCCTCGCTCGCGCGGAGGATCGCCCCCGCGATCGCCACCCTCCCCGGCCTCGCGCACTACGCGGAGGCGATCGCGCTGGGCCTCGTCGTCGCCGCCGTCTCCTACCTGTCCCTCGTGCTCGGCGAGCTCGTCCCCAAGTCCATCGCGCTGCGGGCGGCCGAGCGCTACGGCCTCGCCATCGCCCGGCCGCTCCTCGGGATCGCGCAGGTCGCCCGGCCGCTCGTGTGGGTCCTGACGCAGTCCTCGAACCTGCTCCTCCGGCCGTTCGGTGATCGGACCACCTTCACGGAGTCGCGCCTGTCCGCCGAGGAGCTCGAGCAGCTCGTCGACGAGGCCGGCCGGGCGGGGGCGCTCGACGCTCCGACCGCCGAGATCGCCTCGCGCGCGCTGGCCTTCCGCGATCTCACGGCGGGGGACGTGATGGTGCCGCGGAGCCGGGTGGTCGCGCTGCCGCGGGACGCGTCGCAGGAGGACCTGAAGCGAATGCTCCTCGAGGAGGGGCACTCGCGCATGCCCGTGTTCGACGGCACCCTCGACAACCTGATCGGCTACGTGATGGCGAAGGACCTCGCCGCGATGGCGTGGGAGCGGCAGCTCATCGTCCTCGACGACCTCCTCCGCCCGGTGCACTTCGTCCCGGAGGCGGCCAAGGCGGTCCACGTGCTGCGCGACCTCCAGCGCCGCCGCACGCAGATCGCCGCGGTGGTGGACGAGCACGGCGGCATCGCGGGGCTCCTCACCCTCGAGGACCTCGTCGAGGAGCTCGTCGGCGACATCTTCGGCGAGACGGAGGAGCCCGAGGCGCTCTGGCACACCGAGGCGGACGGCGCCGCGCTCGTCCGCGGCGAGGCGCCCATCCGCGAGGTGAACCGCGGCCTCGCGCTCGACCTCCCGGAGGGCGAGGACTACACGACCGTCGCCGGCCTGTGCATCGCGCTCGCCGGCGCCGTACCCGAGCGCGGCGCGCGGCTGCGCACCGACGACGGGACCGAGATCGAGATCGTCGAGGCGTCGCCGCGGCTGGTGCGGCTCGTGCGGATCCGGCCGAAGGCGCCGAGCAGCGAGGAGGACGAGGCGGCCGGAGAGTAGGCGGCCGGAGAGTAGGCGGCCGGGGAATAGGGTCGCGTCGCCTACCCGGCGCCGAGCGCCCTCAGCTCCGGCGTCTCCGCCCGCAGCCGGCCGCGGGCGATCGCCCAGCGGAGCGTGTCCTTCACCATCTCGTCGAAGGGCCGGATCCCGTAGCCCAGCTCGCGCTCCGCCTTCGCGCTCGACACGAACGTGTAGAGCGCGGCGGCGCGGACGAGCTCGCGGGTCATCGCGGCCTGGCCGCCGCCGAGGCGGGCGAAGAGCTCCTGCAACCCCGCCGCGGCGAGCGCGGCGGCGAGCGGGATACGCGGCGGCGCCTTGACGCCGGACAGCTCGGCGACCCGGGTGACGAGCTCGCTCACGCGCAGGTTGTGGCCGCCGAGGACGTAGGTCTCGCCGGGCCTCCCGCGCAGGAGCGCCGCCACGTGACCGCGCGCGACGTCGCGCACGTCGCAGAACGACGCGCCGCCCTCCACGTAGGCGGGGATGCGCCGCCGCACGAGCGCCACGACCGTCGCCGCGGACGAGCCGTGCACGTCGCCGGGCCCGAGCACGTAGGCGGGGCGCACGACCACGACGGGGAGCCCGCGGGCGGCGAGCGCGAGCGCGACCTGCTCGCCGCGGAGCTTCGAGACGAAGTACGGGATGCCGAGCGCCTCGGCGTTGCCGGCGGAGGTCTCGTCGGCGATCCGCGCGTCGCGGGTCCCCCCGAGCACCGCGGTGGACGAGGTGAGCACCGCGCGCGCGACCCCGGACTCCCTCGCGGCCCCCAGCACGACCTCGACGGAGCGCGCGTTCGCCGCCATGAGCGCGTCGGGCGAGGCGCGGAAGCCGGCGAGGCCGGCGGTGTGGACCACGGCGTCACAGCCGTCGAGCGCGGCCCGGACCGCCTCCGGATCGAGCGCGTCGCCGCGCGCGAGCTCCAGGGGCGCGGCATCGCCCTCCGGCGAGGCGAGGGCCTCCAGCCCCGAGGTGTCGGAGCGCTCCCGCGCCAGCGCACGGACCGCGTGCCCGCTCGCGAGGAGCTCGCGGGCGACGGCGCCTCCGAGGAACCCCGTGGCGCCGGTCAGGAGGACGCGCATCGCGCGCTGGACGGCGGCGCCGAGTGGCGCTCGATCGTGTCGAGCAGCACGCCCAGCTCGAACGGCTTCGAGAGATAGCCGTTGACCCGAGGGAGCGGCATCGCGGGGGTGGACGCCGCCGCGGTCATGAGGACGATGGGGATGTCGCGCAGCGTCGCGTCCTCGCGCAGCGCGTCGATGAGCTGCGCGCCGTTCATGACCGGCATCACCAGATCCACCACGATGAGGTCGGGGGGCGCCGCGTCGCGGAGCCAGCGAAGCGCCTCCTTGCCGTTCTCGACCGGCGCGACGGCGTAGCCCTCGGAGACGAGGCACTCGGCCACGCTGTCTCTGATGCCGTCGTCGTCCTCGACGAGGAGGATGGAGCGGTTCATGTTCATGGGTCGGGACGGGCAGTTATACCCTGCCCCCCGAGGGGACGGCCGGCTCCGATGGGGAACCGTGCACTGGAGCAGGCGATCGGCGCCCCACCCGGTGACACGCCGGCGTCAGCGGGACGGTGGCTCAGATCTCGAGCGTGCTCCCCGGCTGCGTCTCGAAGATCGGAACGGCGGGCGCGCCTCCGATCGGCGGGTGGCCCGGTGGGAGCCTGGGCGCGGCGGGAGAATGCCCGAGCGGCTCCTGGGACGCGCTCTCACCCGCCGGCCCGCCGCAGCCGTGCACCGCCCGGAGCTCGCCCACCATCGCCTCGAACCGTTCGCGGGCGTTCGCGTCGCCGCCGTGCAGGGCAGCGAAGTACTCCCGGGCGAGCTCGGGGTCCTGCAGCATCCGGGCTGCCGTGAGCCCGGAGCACAGGTCGGTCTCCGTGCCGTGTGAGCGGCGGGCGGAACCGATCACGACCCCGAGGGCCAAGGCCGCGACGACGACGGCAAAGCGCTTCATGACCCCTCCCGGGCGAGGGGAAACCCCACCCCCTGGAGATCGATGTAAGCGCGACCCTGTCTCGCAGCCCGGCTGCACGTGCGCCCGGTAGGGGCTCGGCTTTGCACGCTCCGTGCGTTCGCGGACGAACCGGACGCGGATCGCGACTCACGAAACTGTCGCTTCAGGGGCGGAAGCGTCGCTCGATGCGGTGGCGGAGGTGGTCGAGCAGCGCCTCGGGCGAGGTGCCGCAGGACGGATCCACCGCGAGGCGAAGCTTCGCGCCGGGCGCCACCGGCGCGTCGGCGGAGAGCACCCCGCCGCGGGACGTGCCGAGCGACAGCGCCTCGCCGGGAACGTCGGCGCCGTACTGGACGAGGTACAGCTCGGCGAAGCGGCGGAGCAGCTCTCCGGCGGTCAGCCGCTCGCGCTCTGCCGGCAGCATCTGGAACCCGATCGCCGTGCCGGCGAGCTGCGCGGTCACCTCCGCGACGAGCCCGAGCCTGAGGGCGTGCGGCGCGAGCGCCTCGAGCCCGTCGAGCTCGCCGTATCGCCAGTAGCTCCGCAGGATGGCGCCGCAGCCGGGGCAGACGACGCCATGGCGCTCGTCGAGCCCGCGGGTGCGAAGGAGGTGCTGCGCCGGACCGCTCGCGCCGCAGCCCGCGCAGGCCTCGGCCGGCCCGAGCGTGGCGAGCACCGCGCGCGCGAGCGCCGCGACCTGCTCGCGCTCGAGCGCGATGCGGACGCCTGCGAGGAGCTCCGCCTCGGCGAGCTGGACGCCCGCCAGGACCTCCTCGCCGTGGGCGCGCGCGCCGAGCACGAGGTGCCGCGGTAGCCGCGCGAGCGCGCGCGCGAGCTCGGGCGCGTCGGGCAGCGCCGGACGCAGCCGCTCCCATGCCGCGCTCCAGCCGTCGGCCCGCGCGATCGCGTCCGGCGGCCGTCCCCCCGCCTCCTCCGCGAAGAACGCGAGGAGCGTCAGCGCCGCCTCGGCCGGCGCCGCCTGCGCCGCATCCTCGAGCTTGCGCGCGAGGTCGCGCGCCGCGGGCGTGGCGCGCTGCCGCTCGAGCCGCGCCGCGCCCATCCGCACGAGGCCGCCCTCCGCCAGCGGGTCGAACGCCCGCCGCGCACCGGTCGGTCCGCGTCTCTCGATCTTCGTCATGAACGCCGTCCTCGCGCGCGCGACCGCGCGCGCCGCCGTGCCCAGCAGCCCGAGGCGGACCAGCGCGTCCGCGTACGCCGCGCGCGCCTCGTCCGCGAGCTCGACGTGCGTCTCTCCGAGGAGGTCCCCGCCCGCCTGCGCGCGGCGGCGCGACTCGGCGAGGAGCCGCGCCGTGTCGCTCCGCAGGAGCCGCTCCCGTTCGCGCCCGAGCGCCGCGCGGATCCGCTCGAGCGCGCTCGCTCGCCGGTCGAGGTGGGCGCGCCGCTCCTCGGGCGAGACGTCCGGGTCGAGCTCTCCCGCGCCGAGCCGCTCCGCCATCAGCTCGAGCGTGGCGAGATCGCCCGCCTCGTAGGCCGCGTTCGCGCGCGCCATGAGCTCGCCGAGCCGCTCGCGCGCGCCGTCCTCCTGCGCGAGGTCCGGGTGGAGCAGGCGAGCGAGGCTCCGGTGCAGCCGCTTCAGCGCGAGCGCCTCGGGCTCGAGCATCGCGGCTGCCTCCTCCGCGTCCCCCCCGTCACCGCCCTCGCCCTCGCGCTCGGCTTCGTCCTCCGCCTCGGAGCGCCGCGCCCGGGCGGCGCGCGCCGCCGCTGCGGCCACGGGGAGCGGGCCGCCGGAGCGTCGCGCCCCCGCCTGCGGCGCGGCCGCGCCGCCGTCACGGAGCTCGCCCTCGAGCACGGCGAGCCGGCCCTCGAGGGCCTGGATGCGCCGGACCAGCCGCTCGGCGGCGTGGAGCTCCTGGAAGGCCTCTCCGAGCGACCGCTCGTAGGCGCGCGCGAAGTCGGCGAGCGTGGCCGAGAGCGCCTCGACCTCGAGGTCGAGCGCGGTCACCTCCTCGAGCGTCGAGCGGAGCCGCGCCTCGGCGGCGAGCGTGGCCGGGTCGGGGGCGGGCCGCCCGACGTGCACCAGCGCCGAGCGCGCCCGCGAGTCGCCCATCGGCGACCGTTCTATCACCGGCCGGCGCCGGCCGCGAACCGCCCGGCCTCGCTCGCCGGCCCGGGGCGCCGGGACAGCTGCCACGCGCCGTAGGCGACGAGCACGATCACGGCGTACTGCGCGGGCGTGAGCCCGAGGTAGCGCGCGTCCGCGTAGGCCACGTCGCGCGCGCGAAGGAAGTCGAGCAGGAAGCGGGCGAGGCCGTACACCACCGCGAGGAGACCGAGCAGCCGGCCGCGCAGGATCCCGCGCCGGTGGAGCACCCACAGCACCGCGGCGAGCGACAGCAGCACGATGGCCTCGTAGAGGCCGAGGTCGTGGCGCCCGCCGTCCGGGAAGCGCACCGCCAGGAAGAAGTCGCTGTGGATGCCTGGGTGGTCGTGCACCGTGAAGCAGCCGACGCGAGCGATGCCCCAGCCCGGCGCGACGCCGAGCGCGAACGCGTCCCCGTAGTCGTGGAAGCGGATCTTCTTGCGCCGGAAGTAGAAGGCCGCGGCGAGGACGCCGCCGAGGAGCCCTCCCATCGACGAGAGGCCCTCCCAGAACTTGAGGATGCGCCAGGGGTCCTCGAGCTCCTCCGGGTGGTAGAAGAAGAGGTGCACGAAGTGCCCGGCGAGGACCCCCGTGAGCACCCCGACCACCGCGAAGTCCAGGATGACCTGAGGGTTCCTGCCGGTCTCGCCGGCGCCGCGCGCGGCGAGCTTCACCGCGGCGAGGATCCCGAGCGCGGACAGCACGCCGAAGGACTGGATGGTGAAGGGACCGAGCGACAGGCTCGGCAACTCGAACCACGGGATGAGGGCGAGCGGCATCGGGCCCGTGTTTACGACCGACCACTCGCCCGGCCAAGAGAAAATGCTGACCCCTCCCTCCCCCTGACGGACGCGGCCGCTCGGTGGCCTCCGCCAGCGGGCCCTCCGCGCCGCCCGAGCCCCCGGGCGCGTCCCGCGCGATTGTGGCGCCCCGCCGCGCCCCGCCGCGGTGGCGTCCCGAGCCCGCGCGTGCGCTATGAGCGCAGGGGGGGAGCGAGGGCATGGCGGAGATCCCGGAAGGCCTGCGCGAGCTCGCGGCGACGCTCTTCCCGGGCGCAGCGCTCGAGGCGGTCGAGCCGCTCGCGGCGGACGCGGCGGGCGGCGAGGCGGAGAAGGCGATCGGCTACGGCGAGCCGCTGCGCGTCACGGTCCGCCTCCCGGACGGCGCGCGCCGCCGGTTCGTCTTCCGGACGCAGCGCGCCGACGCCTTCGGCCACGACCGCCGGGCGGACCGCCTCGAGGGTGCGCTCCTCTCCCACGAGCTCTTCAACGCGCTCCCCGCCCACGTCCGCGCGCTCGACGTCGGGGTGGCGAAGGCGGACGGGCGCTTCCTCTCGCTCTCCGGGACCGGCGAGCCCTACCTCGTCACCGACTTCGCGGAGGGCGCGCTGTATGCGGAGGACCTGCGGCGCCTCGCGCGCGGAGGCGCCGCGCTGCCGCTCGACCTCGCGCGCGCGGACGCGCTCGCGGACTACCTCGCCGCGCTGCACGGGGAGAAGCTCGACGACCCGATCGCGTGGCGGCGCGCGGTGCGCGATCTGGTGGGGCACGGCGAGGGGATCTTCGGGATGGTGGACGGCTATCCGCCCGCGGTGCCCGCCGCGCCGCCCGAGCGGCTCCGGGCGATCGAGGAGCGCTGCCTCGCCTGGCGCTGGCGGCTCCGCGAGCGGCCCGCGCGCCTCGCCCGCACCCACGGCGACTTCCACCCCTTCAACATCGTGTTCCGCCCGCCCGGCGCCGGCGAGGACGGCTCGGGCTTCGCGCTCCTCGACGCCTCCCGCGGCGGCAAGGGCGACCCCGCCGACGACGTCGTCGCGCTGGCGGTGAACTACCCGTTCTTCGCGCTCGATCACCCCGGCGCCTGGCGCGCGCTCGGCCTGCTGTGGCGCCGCTTCTGGGGCCGCTACCTCGGCGCGAGCGGCGACGCAGCGGTGCTCGAGAGCGCGCCGCCCTACCTCGCCTGGCGGGCGCTCGTGCTCGCCTCGCCGCGCTTCTACCCGCGCCTCACCGCCGCCTCGCGCGACGCCCTCCTCGGCCTCGCCGAGCGCGCCCTCGACGCCGGGCGGCTCGACCTCGACGCGCCGGCGGCGCTCTTCCCGGAGGACGGGGCGTGACGCACGGGCCCGGCGGCGGGGCGGTCGTGTGGGTGACGGGGCTCCCCTCGTCGGGCAAGTCCACCTTCGCGCGCCGCCTTCGGGCGCGGCTCGCCGCCCGGGGGCGGCCCGCGGCGCTCCTCGACGGGGACGCGGTCCGCGCCGCGCTGCACCCGGCGCCCGGCTACGAGCCGGCCGCGAGGGCGGCGTTCTACGAGACGCTCGGCGATCTCGCGCTGCTGCTCGCGGCGGACGGGCTCGTCGCGGTCGTGGCCGCCACCGCGAGCCGGCGCGCCTTCCGCGACCGCGTGCGCGCGCGAGCGCCCCGCTTCGTCGAGGTCCACCTGGCGGTGCCCGCGGAGCTCTGCGCCGCGCGCGATCCGAAGGGCCTGTGGGCGCGCGCCCGGGCGGGCGAGGCGCCGGAGCTCCCCGGCGCCGGCCGCGCGTACGAGCCGCCCGTCGCGCCGGAGGTGGTCGCGACGGGCGGTGAGGACGACGCCGCGCTCGAGGCCGCGCTGGCGGCGCTCGGGTGAGACTCATCATCAGAGCTCGATCCCGACCCCTCCGACGACGCCGAAGGTCGTGCCGCCGGCCTCGTAGGTCGAGCGCGTCGTGGTTGCGCCGCCCGAGGACGGCACCGCGACGTCCTTCTTCACGAGATCCCAGCGCGCGAACGGCGCGCCGGAGAGGACGAGGCGCGTCGGGCCGAGCGGCAGGCGCAGGGAGAGCGTGGGGCGGACGCCGACGTAGGGCAGCCAGACCGACTGCGCGTCGGTGCCGATGTTCGTGATGCGGTGCCCGCCGAGCTCGCCGAGGAAGTCCACGCGGACGAGGTCGGTGACGTCCCACTTGAAGCCGACGAGCGGCGTGAGGACGAAGCTGTCCGTCGCCTCGCGGAACGAGCCCTCGTACAGCGCGCCCACGTCGAGCCAGCCGAGGCGGAGGAGCGCGGAGGCGCCGTACGTGTCGAGGTTGCCGTCGAGCGTGTCCCGATCGAGCGTCTCCACGCCGTGCTTCAGCCCGAGCACGTCGTAGCGGGAGGCGCCGCCCCAGACGCCGAGCGTGAGGGACCAGCCCGAGTTGGGGGCGGTGTCGGCGGCCGCGAGGCGAGGCCCCGCGAGGGCGAGGGCAGCGGCGATGATGAAGAGGCGGGGGGTGCGCATGAGCCACTCCTGTCGTCGAAGAACCACGATGTCGTCCGTCCCGGTCAGCTCCGCTCGCAGGGCGGCGGCGCCTCCGGGGCGTGATCCCGCCCATTCGACGGGATGGGCAGGCGTGGAGCAAGAACCGCACCGCCGCGCCCGGTTCGGCGGCGGGCCCGCGGCGCCGCTCTGCTATCCTCGCCCACATGGTCGCTCTCGATCCGGTCACGTTCGTCCGCTCGACCCCGCCGTTCGACGGGCTCCCGCAGGACGCGTTCGACCACGCTGCGCGCGCCATCGAGATCGTGTTCCACCCGGCCGGCACGCGGCTCCTCACCCGCGGCGGGGAGCCCTCGCAGCACCTGTACGTGATCCGCAAGGGGGCGGTCCGACTCGAGCGCGAGGGCCAGACCGTGCAGCTCCTCGAGGAGGGCGAGATCTTCGGCTTCACCTCGCTCATCTCGGGCGAGGCGACGCTCGACGTGACCGTCGAGGAGGATCTGCTCGCCTACCGCCTGCCCCAGTCGGAGTTCGAGAAGCTGCTCGCGCACGCGGCCTTCGCGGGCCACTTCGCCTCGGGGCTCGCCGAGCGCCTCCGCAACAGCCTCGAGCGCTCGCAGGTGGCGAGCTTCCAGCCCGACCTCGGCGTCCCCGTCGCGACCCTGCTACGCGGCCGCGGGCCCGTGCGCGTCCCGGCGACCGCCACGGTGGGCGAGGCGGCGCGGGTCATGGCCGAGCGGTGCGTGGGGTCGGCGCTCGTGGACTCGGATCCGCCGGGCATCGTGACGGATCGTGACTTCGGGCGTCGCGTGCTCGCGATGGGACGCGGCCCCGAGACGCCCGTGGTCGAGGTCGCGAGCGCGCCGCTCCGCACCGTGCCGGCGGAGACGCCGGTGTACGAGGCGTGGCGCATCCTCCTCGACTCGGGGGTGCACCACCTCCCGGTCACGCGGGGCGGAGAGATCACAGGCGTGCTCTCGTCCACCGACCTCCTGCGCTTCACCGCGGCGGGACCCGTGGCGGTGATGCGCAGCGTCGAGCGGCTCGCGAGCCGGGAGGCGCTGCCGGGGTACGGGGCGCGCGTCGCGGAGATGGCGTCGGCGCTGTTCGCGGGCGGGCTCGAGCCGATCGTGATCGGCGGGTTCGTGGCGCGCCTCAACGACACGCTCCTCGCCCGCATCCTCCGCATGGCCGAGGCCGACCTCGGCGCGCCCCCGACGCCCTACACCTGGCTCGCCTTCGGCTCCGAGGGGCGCATGGAGCAGACGCTCCTCACCGATCAGGACAACGCGCTCGTCTACGGTGAGGACACGCCGGCCGCCCGCGCCTACTTCGCGCGCTTCGCCGAGCGCGCCATCGCGGACCTGCAGGCGGCCGGGTTCCCCCGCTGCCCGGGCGGCTACATGGCGACGCGCTGGCAGGGCCCGCTCGAGGAGTGGCGCGAGCGGTTCCGCGGCTGGCTCGAGAAGCCCACCCCCACCGCGCTCCTCGAGGCGTCGATCTTCTTCGACTTCCGGCCCGTGTACGGCGGCCTCGACGTGTCGATGCTCCACGCGCTCGCGGGCCGGGCGGCCGGCGCGCGCACCTTCCTCTCCGCCATGGCGAAGAGCGCCCTCACCTTCCGGCCGCCGGGCGGGCTCGTGCTCCGGATCCGCGGCGACGCCTCGAAGGTGGACCTCAAGCTGAAGGGCATCAGCTCGATCGTCTTCCTGGCCCGCGTCTACGGCCTCGAGGCCGGAGCGCGCACGTCCAACACGCTCGGCCGCCTGCGCGCCGCCTGCGAGGCGGGGCTCATCGCGAAGGACACGCTCGAGAACCTCTCGGAGGCGTACGGGTTCCTCCTGCGGCTGCGCCTGCGCGAGCAGCTCCGGATGATCGCCGAGGGCCGCCCGCCCGTGAACGTCGTCTCGATCGCCGATCTGTCCTCGCTGGAGCGCAGCCGGCTCCGCGACACGTTCCGCGCGATCGAGGACTGGCAGGAGCGGGCGGCCTACCACTACCGCACCGACATGTTCTGACCCGGCGCACGATCCCGGGCCTGCGTCGGGGGTGCTCGCTCCTCGCGGCCGCGGCGTACGGAGGCAGTCTCAGGATTCGAACACATTTTCGGCTGCTCTAACCGAGGGAGCGGCTTCGGTCGGCCGAGCGGCGCACCGCGCGCTCCGGCTGGGCATCGACGGGTCAGCACGCGCGCGCCGGGAACGCTCCGGGCGGAGCACTGCGGGCGACAGAGCGGTGAGCGTCACCGGCGGGGGCGCAGGGGTTCGGAAGCCCGGAAGTACGCGAGCGGCGAGTCGACGCTCTAGCCACGCGGCCATTGCGAGTTCAACCCCGGTTCGCCGGAGGTTCGGCCAGCTCCGTCGCGGCCGCGAATCAGGGCGCCCACATGCCCAGCTGCCTGACGGGACGCAGCGGCGCCACGTCAGCGCGCGAGAGCGACGATGGCCCGTCGCCCGCGTCGCGGCGGAAGCGATCCATGTGCTCGCGCCCGAAGGTGCTCTCTGCGTGAAGCAGGTCGTGAGCTCGGCAGGCGAGCCGAAGATTCTCGATCGTGGACGGCCCCCCGAGGGCGGCGGGCTGGATGTGGTCGAGCTCGAGCTTCCAGCGGCTGTTGCAGCGGCAGCCGTCCGGGCCCACCCAGGCGCAGCGCCCGCCATCGCGCGTCCACACCGCGCGGCGCACTATCGCCGGGATCGTGGTCCTCGCAGCCGGCGGCTTCGCCGCGGTCTTCTTCGTCGCGGCGGCCTTCGTCGTCCCGGCCTGCTTCACTTCCTTCGTCTTCCGCTTCGACGCGACAGCGCCTTTGCGCTTGCCGTGCTTTTCGATCGCGCAGCGGATCGCCTCGTGGAGCACCGCCGCGAGGTCGCCGTCCGGGACCTTGTGCGACAGAAGCGACCGGAGCGTCTCGAGGTCCTCCTTGCAGGCGCGGTCGAGGGTGACACGGAGCGACCAGTGGCTCTCCGAGACGGCGAGCGTCTCGGCCCGTCGCTTCGGCTGCGCGACGGGGGGCGGGGGCGCCGGCAGCGCGCCGGCCGCGGGTCCCGGTTCGAGGGTCGGCTTCGCGGTGCCGCGCTCGGTCGTCGTCTCAGCCTGCCCTGCATCGGAAGCTGGGAGCTGCAGCGCCGCGCTTCCCGCGGTGGGCGCGCGTTCGGTGAGCTTGCGGAGGCCAGCACGCGGAGCGGTGCGCGCCTGGACGGAGACGACGAGGTGCTCGACCTCGGTCCGGGTCCGGAAGGCGGCGCGAGGGAGGAGGTCGTCCACGTTTTCCTCGGTGAGCACCTGGCCGAGGAGCGCGACAGTGGAAAGGCAGAGACGGCCATCGCGGAGTGGAGCTTCCAGTGTCGGAAAGCGGCGCAGCACGCGCATCGCCTGGATGCGCCGGCCGGCGGCGCCCTCGCGGAGGTGGAGCGCCTCCAAACAGTACGCCCAGAGGGACGCATGGCCGACCTCGACGAAGGCGCGGCGCCGATCAAACTCGTCGAGGTGCAGGAGGAAGTCGACCTGAACGTTTCGTTCCTCTCCGGCGAGCTCGCGCAGGCGGATCGCGAGCGCGTTCGATTCGAGAGCAGCGGGGGCGAGCGCAGACATGGGTGTGCACCTCCAGTACACCCTTCGTAACACGCGATTTCCGGAGCTCCGGAGACGCTCCAGGCTCGCGCCTGCGCGGCGTTCTCCGCTGCGCCCTCGTCGGAGCCTCAAACCGATGGGCGCGCGCTTCCCGCGCGAGGTACGTGCGCGAGAGCGACCCTCCCGCGCCTACTCATATGCCGAGCGCGACCGAGGCGAGAAGGCGTCAATGGGAAATGTCTCACCCACCGCATCTGGGACGTCTTGCCTCGTCGCGAGAAGAGCCGCGGCACCGGCCGGCACTACCGCTGGCGATAGTTGTCACCCAAGGTGAATACGGTCGACCTTCCGCGACGCTCCAGGGCGTGCTTCGGGGCGAGCTGCGGAGGCGCCTTCGAGAAGTCCGCGAGCTCCCCGCGCGAAGTCACGCCGTCGCTGGGCCGGTTCGACCACGACGAGACGCTCGCCTGCTCCGCCGCCTTCCCGCGTTCATCGGGGTCGAGCACGAGCGCGTGCGCCGACCCCGTCGATGCCCCGAATCCGTCATGCGCACGGAAGCCGTGGTCGAAACACCCGCCGCTCGTCCGGCGAGTACCCGAACTTGTGACGAATGATGAGACGGAAGCAGTACGCCTCGCCGCTCGTCGCTGCGCTTCCCCGTCTCGGCTCCGGTCTCGTGCGCCTTGCGTCCAGGCCGGGCGCGACGACGACCGGAGCCGAGGCGCGCCCGCAGCCCGAGGTCAGTGCATCGTGGGCGTCTCGCCGTGCTCTCCGCCGGCCGCCGGGCGGCGCGCCTCGGCGGTGCGGTCGAGCTGCCGCAGGATGGCGGCGGAGAACGCGGCCAGGTCGCCGGGGTTGCGGGAGGTGATGAGGTTCCCGTCCTCCACCACCTCGCGGTCCACCCAGCGCGCGCCGGCGTTGATGAGGTCGGTCTTGAGCGACGGCCAGGAGGTGACGGTCCGGCCGTCGATCGCGTCGGCCTCGACGAGCATCCACGGGCCGTGGCACACGGCGGCGACCGGCTTCCCCGCCACGAACATGTCGCGCGTGAGCCGCACCATGTCGAGGCTCGTGCGGAGGTGATCCGGCGAGTAGCCGCCGGGGACGACGAGCGCGGCGAACTCCTCGGCGCGGACGTCCTTCGCCGCCCGCTCGACCGTCACCTTCTCCTTCTTCTGCTTGCCCTCGAGCTTCTTTCCCTGCTCGAGCCCGACGATGACCACCTCGTGCCCGGCCTCGCGGAGCCGGTCGTACGGCACGCGGAGCTCCGAGTCCTCGAACATGTCGTCCACGATGAAGGCGATGCGAGCCATGTGTTCCCCCGGGGTTCAACCGGAGACGTTTCGCACGCCGGGGGCCCTCGCCAACCGCCGCGGACACGACGCTCACGCGAAGGCCGCGCGGAGAGGGGCGCCGGAGGTGCCGGAGCCCGCGAGAGGCCTGACGAGGAGGCGGGCCGCCGTCGCCCGTGTCGGGCGACACGACGGCGGGCGCGGCGCATGCTAGGAACGGGCTCGTGCTCTGGCCCTCGCCGCCCTGGGACGGCATCACCTACTGGGCGCTCGACCTCGAGACCGGCGGGCTCGACGTGAAGTCCGATCCCATCCTCGCCGTCGGGATGGTCCCGATCCGGGCGGGCGCGATCCGGCTCGGGGAGGCCTACGCGACGCTCGTCCGCCCCGCGGCGACGGAGGGAATCCGGCCGGACTCGATGCGGGCGCACCACCTCGTCCCGCACGACGTACGCGAGGCCCCCCCGCTCGAGGAGGTGCTGAGGGAGGTCGATCGCCGGCTCGGCGAGGGGGCGCTCCTCGTGCACAACGCGGCGGTGGACGTCCGCTTCCTCCGCCGCGCCTACCGCAGCGCGGGGATGCGCTGGCCGGGGCCGCCCGTGGTGGACACCGTCGCGCTCCTGCTCAAGGCCGCGCGCCGGGCGCGCTTCGTGGATCCGGACGCGCCCGAGATCGAGCCGGAGCTGAACCTCGCCGCCGCGCGGCGCCGCGTCCACCTGCCGGAGTACGGCACGCACGACGCGCTCATGGACGCCGTCTCCGCGGCCGAGCTGTTCCTCGTCCTGCGCCGCCGCCTCGCGGCGAAGACGCTGCGCGACCTCCGCTGAGGCGAGCAGGTCAGTGCGCGAGCAGCGCCGCGAAGAGGAGCGTCACCGCCGCGAGCGTCACCGCCCACTCCTCCCACTCGGACGCGGCGGGGCGCGGCACGGCCAGGGCGAGGGCGCGGGGAGAGGTCGGGTGGCGTCGCATCGGTGTCTACCTCCGGGCGAGCGAGCGCGCGCCCGCCTCCCTGAGAGGTAGCCGGGGCCCCGCGCGGGCGCAACCGCCCCCTCGGGCCGGGTCACCGCCGCGAGGCGCACGATGGTGTCGCGCATCGTTAGTCCGAGGACAGATCCGCGCGCAGGGCCTCGCGCTGCTCCACCTCGAGCGGCGCCTCGACGGTGAAGCCGGGCAGATCCGCGCCCGCCGCGACGGGCACCTCTCCCCCGACGTCGAACTTGAGGTACTGCACGGAGGACAGCCGGTCGTCGCCGATCTGGCGCGGATCGAAGCGGGGGCGGATCTTTCGGCCGTCGGCGAGCTTCAGGTACAGGTGGCGGGGCAGGTCCAGCCACTCGCGCAGCCTGCGGTCGCGCTCGGCGGGCTCGGGGAGCTCGATGAGCAGGGACACCCCGAGCTCGCCCTTCCCGCCGAGCAGCTCGTTGTAGGTCTCGAGCTCGTGCCGGATGTCCTCCTCGCGCGTCATCCGCTCGGCCCGGATCATCTCCTGCACCTGGTAGCGGACGGTGGCGGCGTTCTCGAAGAGGAAGGTGAGCACGCCGCCGACGTGCACGCGCCGGCGCCGCTTCGCCTCGATGATCCCGGGGCGGAGCTCCGCCCGCGAGCGCTCGTAGGTGGAGACGTCGAGGAGCTCCTCGCGCCGCACCGGCCTCATCGCGTGCCTCCCTCGCCGCCCTCGCCGAAGCCGTCGTCGCGATAGGCGCGCGCGAGCAGCGACAGCGGGTGGAGCGGCTTCTTCCCCGCGTGCTGCTCGAACTGCAGCGCCGCGAGGGGGCAGTCCGTGGCCCAGGTCGTGGCCTCCGCGGCCTTCATGCCGTCGAACGCCTTCCTGCCGATCCGCTGCGACGGCTCGAACCCCTCGACCGTCAGCGCGAAGGTGCCGTCGTGCCCGCAGCACTCCATCACCGTGGCGGTCACGGTGACGCCGGGGATCTTGCGGAGGAGGTCACGGCCCTTGAAGCCCACCCCCTGCGCGCGCAGGTGGCACGGCGCGTGATAGGCGACCTTTCCGCCGGGGGGCGCGGAGCGGAACGCCGTCGAGAACCGCTCCTCGTTGCGGATCGACCAGAGGTACTCGGAGACGTCCATGACCGCGGGCGCGAGCCGCTCCGCGCGCCCCCGGTCGGCGCCCTCGAGCAGGTGGGGCCACTCGCGGCGCATCATCATCGAGCAGGTCGGGTTCACCACGAGCACCTTCGCGCCCCGCTCGACGTACGGCATGAGCAGCTCGAGATCGCGGTGCGCCTGGCGCCGGAGCGCCTCGAGGTCGCCGTGCTCCCACGCGGGCATCCCGCAGCAGACGAGCCCCTTCACGACGCGCACGTCCACGCCGCAGCGCCGGAGCACGAAGAGCGCGTCCTTGCCGATGTCCGGCTCGTTGTGCTGCACGAAGCAGGTCTGGAACAGCACCGCCTCGCCGCCCGGCTCCGCCTTCACGTAGCCTTGGCCCTCGGCCCACCGGTCGAACGGCTGGGCCGCGAAGTCGGGGAGCTTCTTGTCGCGGTGGATCCCGACCGTCTTCTCCATGAGCACGCGCAGGGGCCGCGAGCGGTTCGCGGCGTTCGCCGCGCCGAGGGACAGCCGCGCCAGGCGCCCGGCGCCGTCCGGATCGTTGAGCACGCGCTGGCGGAGCGTGCGCGGCTTGCCCCGCTGGTGGACGCCGCGGTAGCGGTGGACGAGGGCGGGGAAGTCGAGCTGGAACTCGTGGCCGTCCCGCGGCGTGTACGGGCACTGCACCTCGCAGAGCTTGCACTGGAAGCACGCGTCCATCACGTGCGCGACGTCGCCCGCGCCGAGCGCGTGCACGTCGCCGTCGTACTTCTGGTCGAGGAGGGTGAACAGGCGCGGGAAGCTGTCGCAGTACTTGAAGCACATGCGGCAGCCGTGACAGATCTCGAAGGCGCGGCGGACCTCCCCCTCGAGCGCCGCCCGGTCCCAGTACCTCGCCTCGGACGGATCGTAGGAGAGCCCCGGCGTGGGCTGGTACGAGATCCTCTTCGGCTGCTCGGGCGTGGTCATGGCGGCGGTTTTCTCCGGGGCGGCTCGACGCGGAACGACCCGGCGCACGCCCGCGAAGGGGGCGCGCCGGGTCGCGGTCGGAGCGTGCGCGCCCTCAGCTGATGCTCTTCAGCATCTTGTCGAAGCGGCCGGCGTGAGACTTCTCGGCCTTCGCGAGCGTCTCGAACCAGTCGGCCGCCTCGGTGAAGCCCTCGTCACGCGCGGTCTTCGCGAAGCCCGGGTACATGTCGGTGTACTCGTGCGTCTCGCCCGCGATGGCGGCCTTGAGGTTCGTCGCCGTGTCGCCCATCGGCAGGCCGGTGGCGGGATCGCCGACCGCCTTCAGGAAGTCGAGGTGACCGTGCGCGTGGCCGGTCTCGCCCTCCGCGGTCTCGCGGAAGTTCATGGCGACCTCCGGGTAGCCCTCCACGTCGGCGATCTTCGCGAAGTACAGGTAGCGGCGGTTCGCCTGGGACTCCCCCGCGAACGCGTCCTTGAGGTTCTGCTCGGTCTTGCTGCCCTTGAGGTTCGCCATGGTGTCTCCTCGCCTCCGAGGCGATGGGGGACGCTCGAGATCCGGCCCGCGGGGTGCGGGCGTCGGGCGAGCGGAATCGGTGAGGGAACCTATCGGAGCGACGTGGGATTGCATCGCCCCCGGTGGGTGGCCAGCGTGAGGATCGATCAGGAGGGTGCGATGTCCGAGCGCAGGGATCCGATGTTCGATCGCGAGCTCGCGCGTCGGCGCGAGAACGAGAAGAAGGACCTCGACGTGGAGAGCCGGCACGGGGAACGGCCGCTGGAGGGGCTGTCTCCGGAGGGCGCGGGGACGACCTGGACGTCGGACCAGGACGAGCGCGAGGCGGAGCGCGTCCACGGTCACGACGAGGAGCGCTCGCGGGAGGCCTCGCGCCTGCAGATCCCCGAGCACCCCGGCGATCCGCTGCCGGAGGGGTAGGCGTTCACCGTCGGTGGACGGGGGGTCCCTCCCCCGCGGCGCGCCGGGCGGCGGCCGCGGCGCCGAGCGCGAGGAGCAGCGCCGCCACGGCGAGGGCCACCCCGCTCTGCACGGCGGGGGCGACGAGGCCCAGGCCGAGCCCGCCCGCGAGGGCGAGCGCGAGCCGCGCGAGCCCG